>JBKBWH010000238.1:0-2876 GCA_046289115.1 Candidatus Kryptonium sp. | reverse complement strand
TAAAGTTCGTTCCCCTTCATAAAAATTAACCTGCTAAATTCATGACCAATGTAAACTATAACAGTAATCGAATTCGGTGAAAACTTATAATTTAACTTTACAAGGTTTACAAGAGATATTTCGGGACTTTCAATAAATGAGATTTTGGGAATCCTTCCGCCAATTGATTTCTTAATGCTATCGAGTATATCAAGCAAAACAATCCTTAAATCTCGAACAACCGCGAGGACAGATCCATCGGGGAATTCAATGTAATTTACCGCATCTGGTTTAAAAGGCTCACCAGCTCTTCCCTTTGATATCTCTTCAATTATCCTTGCTTTAAGTTTATCTTTTTTCAATCCCCAATTTGATTCAAATGTTGCGTAATAGACATAGGGTTCAGGAACTGAAATGGCAAGTTTATATTTTCGTTTCGGATATCTCCCCAAAACTCCGATAAGAATTGATGCGTTGTCCTGTAATCCCTGCCCCGTTTCAGTTAAAAGCAAATCCGTCGTTGGTGTTTCCGATGTTATATCTATTGGAGTTAATTCAGAGATAGATCTTGGCTCAATTTGCTCAGCTATCCGCGCTCCAGCTGAGGCAGTTTCCAACTTTGAGGCAAGGTTAACTATTTGTGCATCCACAAATCTTATCTTTTTCCCCGATCTCGCAAGGCAAGCGATCTGCAAAGATAAACCATCAATAAAAATCCCAACAGCAAGCTTTCCAGAAAACTTTTTGTTTCTTGCCATTTTAGTTTAAATGTTAATTTTTTAAGCTGCTTGCAAAAGTTGCTGCATCCTTCGTTTATTATTCGCAAAATTAATCGCCGTTTCAAGTGAAATTTTCCTCTCAAGATAAAGCCGTCTTAAATCCTGCTCCATCGTAATCATACCATATTCAGCTCCTTCTGAGATCATCTGATAAATCTCGCCAGTGTTGTTATTCTTTATCGCTGCTCTTATTGACGGTGTCATAACCATAACTTCCTTGGCGAGAACTCTTTTCCCATCCAAGCTCGGTACAAGCTTTTGTGAAATTACACATCTTAAAATATCAGCCAACCTATTTCTTACCCTCTCTTGCTCAATTGGTGGAACTTCTCCAATTATTCTATCAATGCTTTCAACAGCTGAAGATGTATGAAGTGTTGACAGAACCTTATGCCCACTATCAGCAACCTCAAGTGCAGCCATTATAGTATCTGGATCTCTCATCTCACCAATGATAATTATGTCCGGGTCCTGACGCAATGCTTCTATCGTTCCTTGTTTAAAAGACATCGTATCCCTTCCAACTTCCCTATGTCGAATTATACAACGCTTTGACTCATGAACATACTCAATTGGCGATGCAATTATAATTATGTGTGCATCAACAGTTCTATTGTTAAGATCAACTATCGCATCGAGCGTTGTGCTTTTACCAGAGCCCGTTATTCCCGTGACAAGGATTAAACCTTCTTTAGTATATTGTAAACTTAACATTCTCGTCACATTTGGATGAAAACCATAACTTTCATACGGTCTTATCTGAGTATTGATTGCCCTCATATTTAAAGCAAGATCATCCAAATCGAAATAAGCATCTGCACGATAGCGATATATAACCCCATTTTCATCCTTAAGTGTATACGAGAAATCAAGATTCCTATTTTCATAAAGATATTCCCTTTGCCTTTCCATTAGCAAACTTTGAATTAAAATGTTAAACTCATCTAACTCGTAAACCCCAAACTCTGGGATCGGTTTCTTCGCGCCGTGGATTCTAAGCCAAATCATCTTTTTTGAACCCCACCCTCCAAAATCTATATCCGATGCTTCAACATCCCTCATTCTAAGGAGAAACATATTGATTAAATTTCTCAATAGAAGCTTCTGTTCCTCAGGCATTTTCTTTATTAACTCATTGCCAATATACATTTGCTTTTCAACGCTAAAAAGCGTAACAGGAATTTTCTTTGCGAGTGAACTTAATAACTCCTTTGCTTCGCTGACCAACTGCGGGTTTACAGGCATAAAGTAAATCAAAATTTTGTTTTTATAATTTTACTATTCCCACCACGAAACTAGCCTCAATTGTCTTATACCGGGGAAGCTCACAAGAGGATAATACGGTGGCGCTTTATCCCTAAAACGAGGATCATATCTGTATCTTTTATTAAATCCATTTTGAATTATTCCACTACCACCCGCAAACTGCCCTACCGGTCCTCTTTCTTCCTGAACTATACCTCCAGTTAAATAAATTGCACCCGAAGGTGGCCTTTTATCCCAGTTTTCAGCAATGAAACCTTTATCATTTGAGCCTCCATCATAAGCCATAATGGCAGCTTGAATAATAACATTATTTTGATTTGGGTCGCTATCAGCTACGATAACATTTCTATAAGAAACAAGCCCAAGAAAATCATCGGAGTTTGGATTTACATTGGGGTCATCAGCATATTTTAAATCATCCCAAATTCTTATATTCCCATCAGAAAGGATAGTAAGTTGACCATTCAATGTTCCCTCAACAACAACTTCACCTTTAACCCAAATAACGCCGGTTGAACTTAATGTTGAAACATTAGCTACTGTATCAGGCGGTGACAACTGGGGAACTAACCTCTGCCTTCGATAGCTTCCACTCCCTATCCACTCAGCTGTCCACCCAACTATATTTCTCTTTACAACTTTACCATTCGACAAGAACTTGAGATAAGTTGGTTGATTAAAAACTCCACCACCGGTTATCGCAGCTGTTTTTGTCCTTGTCATATCAACTGGTATCTCAGCATATATACCAACTTCCCATCCGCCGTAAAACTTTGCTCTGTTTTGATTTGAAGTTGGCTGTGGACGGATCCCAGCATAAGCAGTAACTTTATCGTAAAACACAGGGGAACC
>JBKBWH010000237.1:0-2894 GCA_046289115.1 Candidatus Kryptonium sp. | reverse complement strand
CTGCTCTTGTCAGATGGGCTGGGAATGATGAATCTATGATTGAACTTGCAAAGAAGAACGCTTTGAATCTTTCGGCAGGACACTCGTTTGTCATTTTTATGGACAACGGTTATCCGATAAATATTTTGAACGCGATTAAAATGGTTCCAGAGGTATGTAGGATCTTCTGTGCGAGTGCAAATCCTGTTGAGGTTATAATCGCGGAAACAGAACAAGGTCGTGGAATTCTCGGTGTAATTGATGGAGTCAAAACCAAAGGGATTGAAGGGGAGGAAGATATTCAAAAGAGGAAAGAATTTTTGAGAAAAATCGGATACAAATTTTAAGACTGTGGGCGGTAGAGGATTCGAACCTCTGACCTCCACCTTGTAAGGGTGGCGCTCTAAACCAACTGAGCTAACCGCCCAAATTCAACTTAAAAATAACAAAAAAGTTTTTTTAAACAAAATCTAATTTGCATTTGCAAAAGTTAAATAAGAGGAGCAAAACATGATAAGAGAAATTTTATGTCTTTTGGTTTTCGTTTTACCGCTTTTTTCACAAGATAAAGTTGAAAGCGTGTATGAAAACTTAATTCAAGAAGTTTCACAAAAATATGTGCCCGATAAGAGGGTTGATGTTTTTGAGGTTGTAATTTATAGACAGGGTGATGCTTTGATATTGAAAGGCGAAACGACGGTGGAGAAAGCGAAGGCGGAATTAATTTCAAAATTAAAACAACTTTCCCCAAATGTGGTTGATAGCGTTATCGTCTTGCCATCTCCGGAACTTGGCAATAAGATATATGGGGTTGTATCCGTAAGCGTTGCAAATATGAGGTCAAAACCGATGCATCAAGCTGAACTTGTCAATCAAGTTTTGATGGGAAGCAATGTTAAGATATTAAAACGACAAGGTTATTGGTATTTTGTTCAAACAGAACCACCGGAAAATTATCTTGGATGGATCGAGGAGGGTGGTTTAGAAATTTTTGACTTGGACAAGTTTGAAAAATGGAGGAAAATGAGCAAGGCAATTTTTATTGACTATTTTGGTTTTGTTTATTCTCAAAAAGATAAGAAATCAATTCCGATAAGTGATCTTGTTATGGGCGATGTTCTTGGTGTTGAAAAATATGAAGGGAAATGGGTTAGTGTTTTGCTACCCGATGGTAGGAGGGGGTATGTTGAGAGTTCTCAAATTGAGGATTTTGAAAAGTGGAAAAAGAGTGTAACTTTGAGCACAGGTAGTATAATTAACACTGCTAAAAAGTTTGTTGGTTTTCCTTACCTTTGGGGTGGAACAAGCGTTAAGGGATTTGACTGTTCTGGTTTCACGAAGATCGTTTTCAAGATTAATGGCTTTGAGCTTCCGCGAGACGCGGATCAACAATCTCGGCTCGGCTTTGAAGTTGATCCAGGGAAGGAGTTTGAAAATTTAAAGCCGGGTGATTTGCTCTTTTTCGGTCAAAAATCCGAAGACGGGAAAAGCGAAAAAATCACACATGTTGGCATTTATCTTGGGAATAAGGAATTTATTCATTGTTCTGGAAAGGTTAGCATTGATAGCTTTGACCCGAAAGCGCCAAATTTCAACGAATACAGATATAAAACATTTATCAAAGCGAAACGATTAATTGAAAAGTAAAGTTGATGTGAATTGCTCACAAATCCAACTGAAATTTTCGGGTATCTTATTTTTTTGATTTTTGTGATTTATAAAGCAAGCAATGTAAAGTACCTATCTAAATTTTTCAAGTATCTTCCGCCCGTCATTTGGGTGTACTTTCTCCCGATGCTTTCATCTGCAGTTGGCATAATACCGAGGGAGTCTGAATTTTATACATGGACAAGGACTTATCTTCTTCCCTCTGCGCTTGTCTTGCTCTTGCTTTCTGCGAATATACCTGTTATAATAAAGCTCGGTTTTAAAGCCATAATTATGTTTTTCGCTGGTTCGCTCGGTATTATCATTGGGGGTCCGATAGTTATGCTAATTTTTAAGCATTGGTTGCCCCTGGATGCATGGAAAGGTATCGGTGCGTTATCGGGAAGTTGGATCGGTGGGAGTGCGACGATGCTTGCAGTAGCCCAAAGTATCGGGACGCCTGAGTCGCTTCTTGCACCATTGATAGTTGTTGATACCGTCGTCGGTTATGGATGGATGGGGGTGGTCATATTTTTATCGGGATATCAGGATAAGGTTGATGAACTTAATCGCGTTGATAAAACAATTTTGCTGGAATTAAATAAAAAGGTGCAAGAGTTAAAAGAATCTAAAAAAAGATTTTTAAGTTTTGTTGATTTTGCAACGATGATTTTTATTGCGTTTGCGGTTGGAATTTTATCTTTAAAAGTTGGAAATTTTCTACCTGAAATAGGCGTGGTAATAACTCATTATACATGGGGGATTATAATTGCAACTTCGATTGGCGTCATCTTATCTTTTACTAAATTGTCGGAGCTTGAACATTCTGGCTCGATCTATGTTGGAAACTTCATGCTTTATCTTTTGCTTGCTTCGGTTGGTGCGAGGGCAAATATTCAAGGAATATTTGATACACCTGTTTTTATGCTTATGGGCGTTGTTTGGATATTAATACATGCGATATGTTTATTTATTGTTGGTAGATTGATAAAAGCTCCAATGTTTTTAATAGCAACAAGCAGTCAAGCTAATATTGGGGGTCTTGTCACGGCTCCAATTGTTGCCTCAGTTTATCAAAGTGCACTTGCGCCTGTTGGACTTCTTATGGCTGTTGCTGGAAATATATTCGGAATCTATGGCGGACTTCTTTGCTCTCAACTTTGTTATCTTGTATCAAAACTATGAATTTTCTACTCCAAATCTTCCGGTTCAATTTTACGAAGTAAAAATTTATGGATTTCTGCTTTAACTTGATAATCCATAGAAAT
>JBKBWH010000236.1:0-2895 GCA_046289115.1 Candidatus Kryptonium sp. | reverse complement strand
GATATGCTATTTTATCGTTATTTAAATTCCACACTGGTTCGATGCTCACTGTCCAAAAATTATGAAATTTTACACAGAAAGTCAAATTTTTTTCAGCTTAAATTAAGTCGCGGAGCAAAATGCAAAAATACCCAGCCCGCGACTAAACTATCCTGCTTATCTCCCCTCTCTCAACGCCTATGACCTCCCTTTCAATCCATTTTCTCTCCATTGAATAAATTAAAACTGAATCTTCCTTCAAGTTTATTATTTTTTTCAACTTTACTTTCATCTCCTCAAATTGCCCATCACTTAACTCCCCCTCAAATACAGAATTCTGAACCCAGTTCAAATACTTTCGCATAAACTTTAAAACTTTATTTACTCTTTTCTCTGCTATGTCATAAACAACTATGTAATACATATCCACTACCTCCTACCACCAAATTTTAAAACCCTCATATTTTTCCTCTCCCATTATATGTTTGATCAGTTTATAGCATTCCAATCTTATCAGCGTCCTATAACTTACACTTCTTTTTAGTTTTAGATGCTTAATTGTCGTCTCAAGCTTCTTATCAAATTCACTAATGAAAATTTTCCTCCCCTTATCATTCAAATAAGTATAATTTAAATCCTCATCAAAATGTTCAGGCTTTATCTGCCTATGATTTATCAGACTAAAAATCAACCTATCAACAAGCAACGGCTTAAAAATTTCCGATAGATCCAAACTTAAAGAAAACCGCATCGTTGATGGCTCATGAAGAAAACTCACAGCAGGATTAAGTTGCGTTTTATAAATCTCATCAAGAACCACAGAATACAGAAGTGAATTCCCGAATGAAATCAGAGCGTTAATCGGGTTCGTTGGGGGTTTCCTTTCTCTCTTTTCAAACTTAAAAACCTCATCATTAGCTTTTATTATGAAATTCCAAGCCTCGAAATATACCTTGTTGATTTGCCCCTCAATGCCCATAATTTCTTCAATTTTTTCACAATTTCCTATCTTATCTAAATTACTTTTAATATCCGAAATGATAAGCTCAATGCCAGATTGAAACTCGGGAACCTCTGTCCTTGACTGATAATATTTCAAATTCTTTAAAATGTTATGACCCGCTGAATTAATAATTTCCTTTGCAAGCTCAACCCTAAGATTTGAATCCAAATAAAATTTTACCTGCCTTACTATAATATATCCTGAAATGAAACTTTCCCGTGGGAAAAATGTACCTGAGTAATGACCATAATAATCAAACACATGCAAAGAAACGCCACTTTTTGCGAGAAAATTTAAAACTTTGCTGTTCATATCAACTTCCCCAAAAACAAAAATTGAATCAATACTCTCGATTGGTATAACTTTCCTTTGGTTCTCTTCTTTCTCATCGGAGAATTCAAAAACAATCGTATTCTCCTTCCTTCTCAGCCTTCCAGATTTCATTATGTAAAGTGGCTTTTTCATACCTACACCCAACAAAATTCAAAATAACTACAGGATTTACATGCAGGAATTTTTACTTTTACAGGTGCCTTTTCCGACGAAATTATAATCTTTATCTCCTCTAAAACTCTTCTAAGAGTTTCTCTATCCTCATCCCTAAGTTCAACAACCTCTCTTTTATGAAGTTTTGGATAATTTATTTCTCCTTTAAAGCCGAACGCTTTCTTTGTCTCAAGATAATAAATATAGTATTTAACTTGCCATATATGAGACTCTTCTAACTTATCTGATTTTTTAACTTCATGAACAATCTTGTCCTTGAAATCGATCCAGTCAATAACTATTGTCTGGTCAATGTCTATCTCCTTACTCTTTCTTTCGTAAGAAAATTCAGATATGAGCCTTCCAATTTTGACCATATCAGATTCATCTTCAAAGTTTAAATTATGTGCGAACAGCCACAATTTCCTTTTACAAACGAAATAATAATTTACCAGCACCCCTGTATATTTGATGCGATCAAAAAGTGCCATAAAGTTACACCTTTAATTAAACGAAAGGCTTTAAAAATTTAGTCGATAATTCTTACACCCGCTGGATTTTCAACATCAGTTAAGATTATCCCCAGATCATGATCATATTTATAATTCACTACTTTAACATTGATGAGCAATTCCTTTAGAGCATCATTGTCGATATAATCACTTAATGATACTGATGAAATCCCTTTTATTCTATATAAAGGTATTGGAACCATAAAATCTTTAACTAATTCCATAACAAAAATTTTCTCCCATTTGTCCTCTACTTTTACTCTTTCAAGGATATCTTTCAGAGGTGCTTTATCAAGATTCAATTCATCTAAAATTTTCAAGTTCTGAACCTCTCTTTCCAATAAACTTTCTGGAATAACTTCAATTTGGCCTATACCCCGAAATATCCTTTGAGCTTCAGATTTCCTGTTAGCGTTAAAATTTTTAATTAATTCAAGCGCGCTGTTAAATTTTGTCCAATAATTTGTTCCTTTTAAATTTTTTTCAGAATAAAAAACTTCAACCATCTTTAACTTCTGTTCTTCGGAAAGGACGCCATCCTTTAATAAAGATTTTGTTTTTTCAACTATTTCTTTTTCATAAACACCTCCAATCCCTGATATGTCTTGAGTAAATATATACACATTCGGCTCACTTGGATAAAATTCACCATCGGTTTTAAACCTTCTATAAACCCTGCCCATCCTTTGAATTAAAACATCTAAAGGTGCTAACTCTGTTATTAAAACATCAAAATCAATATCAAGAGAGACTTCTACAACCTGTGTAGCTATTAAAATTCCTTCGAAGTCTTCCTTAAGAACTTCATCTTCTTTAAAAGTTCTATCCACACGCGCAAATCTTGAATGCAACAGCAATGGGGAAAATTCCTTTAAAGAGTTATACAATTCTTGAGATTTCTTGACAGTGTTGCAT
>JBKBWH010000235.1:0-2950 GCA_046289115.1 Candidatus Kryptonium sp. | reverse complement strand
TAAAGGGGAAAGTTGTCTATATTTATCCTTTTCTTCAGCCCGAAACGAGAACAGTGAAGGTGCGACTTGAATTTGAAAATCCCGGGTATCTACTTAAGCCTGATATGTATGTAAATGTTCATATCAAGTCAAAAGTTGCTATTGATGCTTTAGTTGTTCCTGAGCAATCTGTGATAAGAACGGGCAAGCGTGATATCGTGGTTGTCGCGCTTGGTGGTGGAAGGTTCAAATCGGTCGAAGTCAAGCTCGGTGTTCTTGCTGATGGGTATTATCAAGTGCTTGAAGGTTTATATGAAAATCAAAACATAGTGACATCATCGCATTTTCTTATAGACTCGGAAAGCAATCTAAAGGCTGCGCTTGCTGGGTTGACTCATCAACATTGGAGCATGCTCCCAGAGGAAAGCAAGCCTGAAAAATTGGAAGAACATAAGCATGAATCTCATGAACATCACGAAGAGGAGACAAAATCTGAAGTAGTGGATAAAGTTGTTGATCCTGTTTGTGGTATGGAGATAGAGCCTGATGAGGAGCTTTCATATGTTTATGATGGGAAAAGATATTATTTCTGCATGAAATCTGATATGGAGAAGTTTAAAAAGGACCCTGAAAAATATTTAAAACGAAAGTAGGTTTTCCTATGCTTCAAAGAATAATTGAATGGTCAGTAAATAACAAATTTATTGTTATACTTACTGTATTATTTGCGATTGTTGCGGGAATCTATTCAATTCAAACAATCCCGATTGACGCTATCCCTGATTTAAGCGATGTTCAGGTTATAATTTACACACAATATCCAGGGCAATCTCCCGAGATTGTGGAACAGCAGATCACCTATCCGCTGACAACGGCGATGGTTTCGGTTCCAAAGTCAAAAGTTGTCCGTGGTTATTCATTCTTTGGCTTTTCTCTTGTATATGTAATTTTTGAGGATGGCACAGATCTTTACTGGGCGAGAAGTCGTGTGCTTGAGTATTTAAATTATGCAATAAATAAACTTCCCAAGGGTGTTGTCCCAGCTCTTGGTCCAGATGCAACCGGTGTGGGTTGGGTTTATATGTATGCCCTTGTGTCGGATAAAAGAGATTTGAGCGAATTGCGCTCGATTCAGGATTGGTACCTCAGATATGCTCTTACAAGCGTCGAGGGTGTATCTGAAGTTGCGAGCATTGGTGGGTATGTTAAAAACTATAGGATAACGGTTGACCCCAATAAATTGCTTGCGTATAACATTCCATTAAATCAAGTTGAAATGGCGATTAAACGAAGCAATAATGATGTAGGTGGTGAAGTCATAGAGATGGGTGAGATGGAGTATATGATTCGTGGGCTGGGTTATATAAAGACGATTGAAGACATAAAACGGATTCCTGTGGGCGTGAGCAGACCTTCTCGGGGAACATCCAGAGTAATGGCTCAAATGCCAATGGGCGAATCTTCTGAAATGGGCATGGGAAGTGCGAATATGGGTTCAGAACTTACACCTTTGGGCGGGGAATCTACGCAAAATAGAATCTTTGGTGGGGGAACACCAATTTATCTTGGAGATATAGCTACAATTTCAATTGAACCGATGATGAGAAGAGGAATAACGGAGCTCAACGGTGAGGGAGAAGTTGTTGGGGGCATAATTGTGATGAGGCATGGGGAAAACGCTTTAAAAGTTATTGAGGGTGTTAAAAATAAACTTGAAGAGTTGAAATCTGGACTTCCGGAAGATGTCAAGATTATAACTGTATATGACAGGTCTGAATTGATAAAAAGATCAATTGCCACATTGAGGGAAAAGCTAATTGAGGAGTCAATCATTGTTGCCCTTGTTTGTTTGCTGTTTCTGTTTCACTTGACGAGCGGATTGGTGGCAATATTTACGCTCCCAACTGCGATTTTGATTTCTTTTATAGTGATGAAAATTCAGGGTATAAATGCCAACATAATGTCTTTGGGCGGGATTGCAGTTGCAATTGGAACAATGGTTGACGCTGCGATCATAATGATTGAGAATGCTCATAAACATCTTGAGCATGACTCTGGGAGAAAAGATCATTGGAAGATAATTCTTGATGCTTCAAAAGAGGTAGGACCTACGATTTTTTATGCTCTTCTTGTCATCACAGTTTCATTTCTTCCAGTGTTCGCATTGGAAGCTCAGGAAGGAAGATTATTTAAACCGCTTGCATATACAAAAACATATTCAATGGCAGCAGCTGCCCTTCTTTCAATTACAATTGTCCCGATTTTGATAGGATATTTTATCAGGGGGAAAATTCCACCTGAGGAGAAAAATCCTGTCAATAGATTTTTAATGAAAATTTATCATCCCGTTTTAAACTTCTCTTTGAGGTTTAAATGGCTTGTTATTGTTGGGGCAGCTTTAATTTTAGCTTTAACTTACATTCCATTTTCAAAAATTGGTTCAGAATTTATGCCACCTCTGTGGGAAGGAGACCTTCTGTATATGCCGACAACTTTGCCAGGGATTTCAATTACGAAAGCAAAAGAAATTTTGCAACAGACGGATAAAATTATAAAGCAATTTCCGGAAGTTCATCATGTCTTCGGTAAAATTGGAAGAGCTGAAACCGCAACTGACCCAGCCGGGCTTGATATGATCGAGACTACAATAATGTTAAAACCTGAAAAAGAGTGGCGCCCTGGGATGACACCGGAAAAACTTGTAGAAGAAATGGATAAAGCACTTCAAATTCCAGGTTTATCAAACGCTTGGACTATGCCTATAAAGACAAGAATTGATATGCTTTCCACGGGAATAAGAACCCCAGTTGGAATAAAAGTTGCAGGTCCTGACTTAGAAACACTTGAAGAAATTGGAAAACAAATCGAGGCGGTGATAAGAAAAGTTCCAGGCACCGTTTCGGCTTATTCTGAGAGAATTCTTGGTGGAAACTATGTTGACTTTAAAATTAAAAGGGAAGAAGCAGCAAGA
>JBKBWH010000234.1:0-2978 GCA_046289115.1 Candidatus Kryptonium sp. | reverse complement strand
TATTCTGATTTGTCATAGCCAATATCTTTAATGACATCACGCGCCAATTGGTCAAAATCAATCTTCGCTCTAACCTCCTCAGGCGCTCTTATCTCGCCACCGATCACGACAAGCCCAGTTGTGACAAATACTTCACAAGCTACCCTTGACTCCGGATAATAAGTCAGGAAGGCATCAAGAACAGCATCAGAAATTTGATCGCAAATTTTATCAGGATGTCCTTCGGCAACCGATTCAGAGGTGAATAGCTTTCCCATTTATTCTCCTTTTTAGTTTGAGTTTTAATTTAGTAAAATTCAATTTCAGATGAATCACCAATGTTAACTTTTTTGTAATCCCCTCTTAAGGTGACCCCACTCCCAATGATAGATGAATCAAGAAGGGCATTTTGAATTTTCGCTCCATCGCCTATAATTGAATTCCGAATTATTGAAGATGAAATCTCAACACCATCCGAAACCGTTGTATATGGACCAATTATTGAGTTCTCAATTTTACTCGTCGGAGATATATAAACAGGCGGAATTATCAAAACATTCTCAAACTTTCCAAACTTAATTAAACCAGCATTATTCTTCTGAAGCAAAAACTTATTGGTTTCTAAAAGCGTCTCCGGTTTACCGCAATCATACCAGCCATCAATTTCAAAAACAGTTATCTTTTCACCTTTATTCACCATCAACTGAAGCGCATCCGTAAGCTGATATTCCCCCCTTGTTCTGATCTCTCCCTTTATAATTTCATCCAAGGATTCTTTTAAAAGCTTTGGATTTTTTATTAAATAAATCCCAACGATTGCAAGATTGCTCTCCGGTTCCGATGGTTTTTCAATAAGCCTACTTGCAAACTTATTCCCGTCGAGAATTACAACTCCAAATCTTCGCGGATCTTCAACAGCTTTAACCCCGATCGTTGTGAACTTGCTCTTCAAAAATCTTGAAATGTCAAAATCAAAAATTGTATCCCCAAGAATTATCAAAACTTCATCCTCATCTTTAAAAGCTTCACCCGCCAAATAAATTGCATGTCCAAGCCCAAGTTGCTCCTTTTGCTCAACAAACTCAAATCTTACATTTGGATAGCTGGATTCAACATAATTTTTTATCATCTCGCCAAGATGACCAACTACAAGTAAAATATCCCTTATTGAGTTCTCAACAAGTTTATCTATTATATGCCCAAGTATCGGTTTACCAGCAACATTTAGCAATACCTTTGGTTGAGTATAAGTATGCGGTCGCAATCTTGTTCCCATTCCCGCAACCGGGATTATTGCTTTCATTACAAAGACCCTTTTTGTTTAAATTTTCTGACATAATATAAAAAATCAATCCATCATTTTCAATAAAGCAATTTCGATTTCAAGTATCCAACAATGCCATCTACATCATTGATAATTTTGATATGCCCAATTGCGTTTGTTCTCAATTCATACTGCAATTGCTTTGAAATTGTCTCAACGATAGGAGTCCAAAAATTAACAGCTACAAACGGTTTCAATTCAATCAAACCTTTATTCATTAACTCCCAAACAAGTGATAGTTCAACCAAAGTTCCGGTGCCACCTCTTAAAACCACATAAGCATCTCCTTTTTCAATTAAAATCCTTAACCTCTCAAACAAATCTTTTGCTTTTATCTCTTCCTCAACCCATCTATTGGCACTTCCTTCAAAAGTAGAAACCGTAACCCCGATTGTCTTCGCCCCAGCCTCTCTTGCACCTCTTGATGTCGCTTCCATCGTCCCACCATAGCCACCATTACAAATTATAAATCCAACCTTACCAAGTTCATATCCGAGCTTTCTTGCAAATTCATATTCATCCTCGCCTTCAACTGGTTTTGAACTTCCGAAAATCGTCACAACTTTTTCACTCATATCTCAACTTAAAGTTTGTTTTCTTAAAAGATAAATAAAAAATGGTGCACCAAAAAGCGCAGTTATTGAACCAACAGGAAGCTCATTCGGATACAAAATGATGCGAGCAAGCGTATCAGCAAAAAGCAATGTTATCGCCCCAACAAAAAAAGATGTCGGCACCAAAATCCTATAATCAACAGCAAAAACCCGACGACATATATGCGGAACTACAAGCCCAACGAAACCTATTATCCCAGTGTTTGAAACTATAACAGCAGTTAAAATTGAAGCGACAAAGTAAGAGGATTTTTTTGTAAGCTCAGCATCAACCCCAAGTTGTGTTGCAATTTCATCACCCATTGCGATCAAATTAAGGCGATTGGAATAAATAAAAATTAACAGCGAAAAAATTAACACAACAATCGTGACCAAAATAGATTGCCCTAAATTAACATTGGCAAGATTTCCAAGAAGCCAAAAGATAACATTTTTTACTGACTCATTGGATAAAGTTATCACAATTAAGATCAATGCAGAAAAGAAAGCGCCTATCATTATTCCGCTTAACAGCATCATGTTTATATCAATCAAGCCCCTTCTTTTGCCAAGTAAATAGACAAGAACAGTTACAAGTAAAGAACCAATAAGCGCAGAAATTGGGGTTAATGCAAAAGAGAAAGAACCAAGCAATAATATAGACACAACCGCGCCAAATGCTGATCCACTTGAAATGCCAAGGATATAAGGCTCGGCAAGCGGATTTTTTATGATCGCCTGCAATATTGCTCCTGCAACAGCCAACCCACCACCTGAAAATACAGAAGTTAAAATTCTTGGGAAGCGTATTTGCAAAATTATAATCCTATCAACTTCGTCAGATCGCCCTTTTAAAAAATTTAAAATTCTCCCAATCTCTATTTTTACTCCAGTTTCAGAACCCCCAATTGAAATTGAAACTAAAAACAAAGAGAAAAGGCAGAGGATGAGGATAAAATTGTAAAAAATTAACTTTTTCAGCTTCAATCCACAAAATCAATTAGTTTTCAGTTCCAAATATCCTATCACCAGCATCGCCAAGCCCGGGGAGAATGAAACCCTTTTGGTTCAACTGTCTATCA
>JBKBWH010000233.1:0-2994 GCA_046289115.1 Candidatus Kryptonium sp. | reverse complement strand
TCACGCTTTCAAACGCCCAAAATCTTTACCTGCCAAACTTTGAAAGATATCTTTTCACCGCAACATCAGACGGAGCAGAAGGCTTAAGGCTAAATCCAGCAAATATGGGTTTTAGACACAAAACTAACTTCGCGCTTTACCTCTCGTCATCGGAAAGGCTCTCCCTCAAAAATTACGACGCCGGTTTATTCATTCAAACGATGAATTTTGGCTTCGGGGCAAAGAACAGCAAGGTTAATGATTCAACCTCGTTTTTAATTTCATATTCAACTGGCTTCGGCGGGAAAAATTTTTCACTTGGAGTTGGCTTTGACCATTTTAAAATTAGTGGTGAAAAATTTAAAACATCAATAAATGTTGGCGTGATTTCAAGACCTTTTAATTTCATATCAGTATCCATCGTCGCATATAATATAACTGGACGATACTTTCAAAACACGCCCCTTGAAAAAAGATATACCTCCGGGATTGGAATTCGCCCCTTTGGAAACGATATCTTAACCTTATCATCAGATTTAATCATCAAAGAAAAACAAAAACTGAAAAATTTTAAATTTGGAGCCGAACTTAAAATAGTTAACGGCTTAAACCTATACGCAATACTTGACAACTCAAAAATTTTCTCGGACAAGAGAACCCTCATCTTCGGATTCTCGATAAATCTTCAAAATGTTGGATTTAAAATTTTCTCCGACTTTGAAAATTCAAATACAAGGGCGACTGCATCAACCTTTTACACCCAAGAAATTATGAACACATTCATCTATCCTGTCAAGAGAATTGCAGAAGTTGAAATTCGTGGCGTCATACCAGATTACAAGGAACAACCATCAATTTTTTCAAAACCGAGAAAGAGCGTGCATGACTTAATAGATGAAATCGAGAAAGCAGCAACAGATAAAGATATAAATGGTTTGCTCTTGAAAATTTACCCATTCACAGGCGAAATCAAACTTTATGAGCTTGAAGGTTTAACTCAAGAACTCGTTGAAGCAGTTAAAAAAGTTAAAAAGGCAGGAAAACCCGTAGTTGCCTACCTCGGTGGGGAAATGGCTGGGGTAAATGAACTTTATCTTGCAAGCGTCGCCGATAAAATTGTCATAGCACCGGAATGTATGATAGTTGGATATGGAGCTGTTATAGATGTATCAAGGTTAAAAAGCTTCTTTGAAAAATTTGGCATCGAATGGGATGCGATGACCGCAGGCGAATATAAATCGACCTTCCATTCATTTTACACCGACTCAGCAACTCCAAATCAGGCAAAGTTAATCGAAGGCCTTGTTGATGAAATACACAAACAGATGATAGAGCAAATTTCAAAGTCAAGAAATATAAACTTCACTGATGAGCTTGTTGAAGAAATTTCAGGCGGTTTAATACCACCAAGGGCTAAGGAGCTCGGGATTATCGATGAGATCGGTTTGTACAATGAAGCGAAAAAAATGATCAATAAACTTGCAAATAATCGAGACGATGAAAATATCAATTTGACAAAACTTGATAAAAGAAGATATTGGGACAAAACATGGGGAATAATCCCAAAGATTGCTGTCATAGGTGTTCATGGCGCAATAATTACTGGCGAAAGTCAACCCCCGTTACCTTTCCCACTGTTCACCGAAAGATTAACAGGTTCAGAAACAGTCGTTAAACAAATTAATTCAGCAGTGAAAGATAAAAGCGTAAAAGCGATAGTTTTAAGGGTTAACAGTGGTGGCGGATCAGCGCTTGCTTCAAATGAAATCTACAGCACTTTAAAAGAGGCAAGAAAGAAAAAACCAGTGATAATATCATTCGGCAATGTCGCTGCAAGCGGTGGTTATTATGTCGCTTGTAGCTCTGATAGAATTTTCGCAAACCCAGGAACTTTAACCGGAAGCATAGGGGTTGTCTTTTCAAAACCAGTGCTTGAAAAACTTTACGAGACGATGAAAATAAAAATTGAAACCTACAAAAAGGGCGACCACGCTGATATGTTCTCCACAACAAGGCATTGGAGCGAGGTTGAGAGAAAAGGAATTGAAAATTCACTTCAATACATCTACCTTGGATTTAAACAAAAAGTTGCGGAAAATAGAAACATGACGCTTAATGAAGTTGAAGAATTAGCACAGGGCAAGGTCTACACAGGAACGCAGGCATTAAATTTAAAACTTGTGGACGAACTCGGTGGACTAAAGAGCGCAATTGACTTCGCAAGGGAAAAAGCAAAGATAAAAGAAAAGTATGAAGTTAAGTTTTATCCGGTGCCATCGCTTTTTGGAATTCAAGATGGATTTGTCAAATCAACGCTGAAAAATTTGTTTCTAAATAAGCTTTTCGAATAAAATGAAAAAATTCATCGCGGTTATCGGCTCCGGCGACTGGGGCAAAAACCTCGTGAGAAACTTTTTTGAGTTGAATGTCCTGAAGACGGTATGCGATATAAACGAGACAAACTTTGACCAACTAAAAAATAAATTTCCAGCTAAATACACCAACTCAATTAAAGAAGTTATAAACGACCCCGATATTAAAGCAGTAGCAATCGCAACGCCGTCTGAAACACATTTTGAACTTGCTAAAATGTTTCTTCTCTCCGGAAGGGATGTCTTTGTAGAGAAACCGCTCACACTAAAACTTGAGGAAGCAATTGAACTCGTGAAAATTTCGGAGGAGAAAAATTTAATTTTAATGGTCGATCATGTCCTTCATTATCATCCCGCTGTTATAAAGTTAAAAAACTTAATTCGGACCGAAGAAATTGGCGAGATAAAATATATTTACTCCAACAGGTTAAACTTTGGCAAATTTAGAAAGGAAGAAAACATACTTTGGAGCTTTGCCCCGCACGATGTCTCACTTATACTTTCAATCGTCGACGATATGCCAAATAAGATCTTATCAATTGGAAAAAATTATCTTTTCACAAACACCGTTGATAAAAAACAAAATTCTAAAATTCTATATGATGTCACCCTTACATACCTCGAATTTAAAAACGATATAAGA
>JBKBWH010000232.1:0-3010 GCA_046289115.1 Candidatus Kryptonium sp. | reverse complement strand
TCCCATATTATCCTGAAATCTTTAACAAATTGAGGAAAATATCTATCGACAAGCGTTTTTACCTTCTGACCAAGCAAATTATAAATTGAAATGTTAACCTGCGAGGGCTCAGGCAAATCAAGAAGGAAAACTGTTCTCGAGTTAAACGGATTTGGAAAGTTTTGAGATAAATAAAAACTTTTTGGAAGTTCAAACTCAAGATATTTTGTCAAAATATTGGTCTTGTTATCGTTATCAATGACAAAAATTGAAAGAACCGAAGGTAAAGATTCAAGAGTTGCAGAGTATTTATTTTCAGAAACTAAATTCATCGGAATTTTTTGATTATTTGACATGATAAAAATCTCTTTGATCCCACTTCTTGACATTGCATAGATTGAAATCTCATACCCATTTACACTTTGGGTTATCTCTGGAAAATTGCTTATAATCGGTCCATGGTAAAGAGTTGCAGAAAGACCATTCACAATTCCCCAACCGTAATCGTTGTCGGGATTTCCAGCTCGGCTTGCGGTATTTCTTATGGCATCTCTGACCTCGAACGAAGTTAATTCAGGATGAGTTGACAGAATCAAAGCAGCTATCCCCGCAACTATTGGACATGAAAGCGATGTCCCTGAAGCATATACATAGCTATCTTTTGAACCCGTAGACGCTCCGAAGACTGAAACCCCGAGAGCACAAACATCTGGTTTTATCCTCCCATCGTAAGTTGGACCCATTGAGCTAAAACCTGCAATTCTTCCAAGCGAATCAACGTCGCCAACCGCTATAACATATTTTCCATCAGCTGGCGCAACCACATATCTCCAAGATGTATTTCGCTCATTCCCAGCCGAGTTTACAACTACAATTCCCTTTTGAAACGCTATATCAGCTGCCTTAGTTATTTTCGCGGTATTCCCGTCCATGTCACGATAAGTATACCAGTCAATATAACCAAGCGAACTTGAGACGACATCAACACCAAGCGAATCCATCCATTCAATTGCCCTAACCCAATTATCTTCTTCAACTGGTGTTTCACTTCTCATATCTTCAGTTTTAGCCAAAACAAACTTAGCCCCGGGCGCAATTCCAATGAGTTTTCCATCTTTTTTACCACCAAGAACAGAAAGCGTCAATGTGCCGTGAAAATCTTGGTTTGGGGAATCCTGAGGTTGATTTGCAGTTACTGAGTCGTTGAAAATAAAATCATATTCAGCCAGAACTTCAACCTCTGCAAGTGCCTCATGCGTCAACCTAAACCCAGTGTCCATCATCCCAACGATAACATCTTTCCCAATTATATTCATCTTGTGCAATTCCTTAACACCTGAAAACTTAACCTGAAGGTCGGAACGACCGTAATCATAGTCAACAAGCAGTTTCTCGATCTTCAAATCTTCATCAATACGAGATGTCCTCACCGATTTAGCAACGGGTTTGACCTCAAGAACGAATGGAAGATTTTTAATTTTATTTATTTGCTCACTGTCAAGATATGCACTCACCGCATTTAACCATTTTGATACGACATTAATTTTAGCGCCCAACGAGCGTATCTGCTCAATATAACCTTCGTAAACTGGAAGATCATAATAGTCAAAAATTTTCCTTTCATCTTTAACTGTCTTAAGCCTTCGTTTATAGGATCTTTCCGATATTGAAAGTTTAAGTCTTTCATAAAATGCACTCCCCTTGGCAAGTGAAACATTTTCATAAATGCCTTTATCCTTGAAGACGATCCAGTATTTTTGCCCTTCCCCTTGAGAAAATGCAACCGAGAAAAATAAGACGAGCAAAAGAAGTTTTTTCATACTAAATCAAAGTTTAATTTTAAAATGGTCCCAACCACCGGATTCAATGTCAATTTCGCTTTTATCCTCCCTTATCAATTTAATTCCTTGCTCACGGTCAAGTATCCTGCCGATAACCTTAACATCATTATAAAGTTCGTTTAGTTTCTTAAGTTCGCCCTCCGAGACTGTAAATAGAAGCTCATAATCTTCACCACCATGTAGGAAATACATTAAATAATCTTCATTAAATTCTTCCTTCGCAATTTTTTTAACAAGTTCATCCACTGGCAAACTCGTCTCATAAATTTCCGCTCCAACACCGCTTTGTCTACAGATGTGTTTTAAATCCGACGAAAGCCCATCGCTTATATCAATCATTGAATTAACTTTAACCTTCAAATCTTTAAGTTTTCCAGCGATGTCAAGCCTTGGAACTGGTTTCAAATGTTTTTCAATCGCTTTTAAAAACGGCTCAAAATTTGGTTTAAAATTTTGTTTATCTTCAGCATCCATAAATTTTTTCTTCTCGCGCAGAAGTATCTTTAATCCTGCATACGATAAACCAAGCGTTCCTGTTACACAAATGTAATCCCCAATTTTAGCACCATTGCGATACGGTATTTCATCTTTATTTGCCTCACCGATCATTGTAACCGAAATGGCCATATTCCCAAAGGTTGTCGTTGTATCCCCACCGATGAGTGAAAAATTAAACTCATTGCATGCCGACTTTATTCCAATATATAAATTTTCCATCATCTCAACGGAAATTTTCCGCGGAATTGCAACCGTTATCAAGGCGTATCTCGGCGTTGCGAGCATCGCTGCAAGGTCGCTTAAATTCACAACCATTGATTTCCACCCTAAATTTCGCATCGAAACAAATGTTAAATCAAAGTGAACCCCCTCAATCAATGCGTCCGTTGTGACAACTTGCACTTTTCCCTCAGCTGGCGTATAAACAGCAGCATCATCCCCAATCCCTTTAATAATGAACGAATCGCGATATGGTTGGACTATCTCATTCAATCTTTCAATTAACCCAAATTCCCCAATTTGTGAAATCTCCGTAAAGCTTTCACTCATGAAATTATTCCCCAATTATTTGAACAACTATATTTCTCGTCCTCGGACGGTTGTCAAAATCAACAAGGACAATTTGTTGCCATGTCCCAACGAGCAATCTTCCGCCAGAGAAAGGAACAGTTAAAGACGCTCCAAGAATCGAC
>JBKBWH010000231.1:0-3024 GCA_046289115.1 Candidatus Kryptonium sp. | reverse complement strand
CTCCTACTAAAATTTTGGATTTTTATTTTTTCAATGAACAGGCTGTGCCACAGTTCAATTTTTTGAAAAATCGTTGTTTAAAACTATGACACAGCCTGTTTAAAAAATTTGTTTAATTTGCGGTTTCTCCGGGATTTAACTCAATGACGGAGTTTTTAAATTTTGCAGGTAAATGTTTTTTCAGCTCCGCTGGAGTTCCAGCAAGAATTGGGAAAGTGCCGTAATGCATTGGTATAACATACTTTGGCGCAACAAGTTTAATGGCCTCAGCTGCTTCTCTTGGACCCATTGTAAAGTGTCCGCCAATGCAAACAAGCATCAAATCCGGAGCGTAAAGTTTTCTAATCCATTCCATATCTCCAAATAAGCCAGTATCACCTGTGTGATAAACTTTGAAACCATTTTCAAATTCAATTACATATCCCGCTGGGTTGCCACCCTCAATTATATTGCCTCCATCTGATATCCCAGAGCTATGGACTGCTGGAACCATCGTGATTTTGATACCGTCAACTTCAACGGTTCCAGAGTAGTTCATCCCGATGAGTTGTTCTTCTGGTACGCCCTGTTTTGCGAGATATCTTGAGACCTCAAAAATGCCGATGACTTTTGCTTTGCTGTTTTTTGCTATCGCTGGTGCAGAAGCAACATGGTCAAAATGTCCGTGAGTTAGAAGTATGATGTCTGCGCTTGTAATATTCTTGGCTGATTCCGGCGCTTTGGGATTGTCAAGCCAAGGATCAATTAGAATAACTTTACCATTGGGGGATTTTAAAAGGAATGCAGCGTGCCCAAGCCAAGTGACTTCAACACCTTTAAACCTTTGTTGTTTCTTCTCGGATGCGACGGCAACGCTTACAGCGATTAAAAAAATTGTTAATAAAATTGCCTCTTTCATTTTATCACCCGTTGTTTGTTTTTGAGATCGTTAAAATTTTAAAAATTTCCCCAAAATTTGCAAGAATTAACGATTTGACTTTATAACCGCATCTCTTATGGCTTCAGCTACAACATAGGAGGAAAGTTCAGCCACGATTTCAAATTCGGCGTCCACTTGCTTGGTTGCAAGTGTGAAGACAACATCCCCATCATAACTTGTATGTGATGGACGAATTGCCCTTGAAATTCCATCGTCTGCTCGTTTAGAAATTTTATAAGCATCAATTTTTGATAAGTTCGCGTTTGTCATCACGCATACAAGCGTCGTGTTGGTTCCAAATTGAATCTTTCTCTGAAGTGCGAAGCAAAATTTTTTATCCTCGGCAATAAATTTACCCTCTTTTCTTGCTCCGGCAATTATTTTGCCGTTTTCATCTATGATATCACCAACTGAATTTACAACTGCAACCGCCGAAACAATTAAATCATCCATTTGTATAATTGAAAAACCAAATCCACCATTCATTCTATATTCAAACCCAGCCCATTTTCCAACGGTTGTTCCTGTTCCAGCACCCACAAGTCCAGTTTCAAAGTTAGCATTGGCGTTTAAACAAGCTTTATATCCATCTTCTGATGTTGGTCTTATATTTGGATTTCCGACATTTAAATCATAAACGACAGCAGTTGGAACAATTGGAATTTTTGCCCAAGGTGTTTGATATCCAACTCCATTTTCTTCCAAGAAATGCATAACCCCATCTGCAGATGCAAGCCCGAAAGCACTCCCACCTGTCAAAACAACTGCGTGAACTTCTGAAACAGTCATATGGGGGGATAAAAGCTCAAGTTCTCGGCTCCCCGGTGCATTTCCACTTACAAAACAACTGCCAACTGTATTAGGGGGACACAAAATAACTGTGCACCCTGTCAAAGCTTTTTTATCTGTGTGATGTCCAATTTTGAAGCCAAGCTTTTCAAACATGGCTTGTTTCAAATTATATTTTTTCAAAAAACATCAAAATTCCGATCACAATAAAAGCAAGCGCTGCGATTTTTTCTATTATGTGTGTTGGGATAATCCTTGTTATCGCATCACCTAAAAGAGCAGCGATCAATGTTATCGCCCCAAAAGCGATTATCGCGCCAAGAAATACTGATATTGGCTTCTTGGATTCAGCAGATAAAGTTAACACTGCAAGTTGAGTTTTATCACCAAGCTCTGCGAGAAAAATTGCGATGAAAGTTGTAATTATCACCTTCCAAGACATTTTTAACCCCTTGGTTTTTGTTTTCTATAGTTGAATAAAAGAAGATAAAGTGAGACGAGCCCACCGCCCAATATATCGGCGAAGGCATCTGTTACATCTGGACTTCGACCGGGGACATATTCCTGATGAAGTTCATCAAATATTCCGTAAATCACACATATAAGGAAAGCAATCGCGATGCTAAAGTTTTTAAGAAAAAAACTTTTATCTTGATATTGAAGAGCTCGATAAACAAGATATGTTAAAATTCCAAACAGGAATGCATGGACGAGTTTATCAAACAAATCAAACGGTTGCTCTGGAAAGTAATTTCCCGGGATAGATGAAAGGATAAATATAATTCCCATCCATAGGAGAGCTGGAAGTTGATATTTAAAGAATTCTTTCACCCCTTTTCTTCTTTAATAACTTTTTGAATTGCGTCGGGGATGAAGTTTAAGATATCCATAGCCATCATTGGTAGCTCCCCGAGTTTATCGCGGGCAATATCGCCAGCGAGACCGTGCAGATAAACTCCGCAAATTGCAGCATCAACTGCGCTTAATCCTTGCCCCATAAAACCTGCTATCATACCTGTTAAGACATCACCGCTTCCCGCCGTTGCCATTCCCGGATTTCCAGTTGGATTTATAAAAACTTCCCCCTCTGGATTAGCTATCACAGTCGTATCTCCCTTTAGCACAAGCACAACCCCATATTCAGTAGCAAATTCCCTTGCAACTTTAATTTTTTCTCGTTCTATTTTATCAACGGGTAAATTTGTCAAACGGGAGAACTCACCAGGGTGAGGGGTTAGAACAATTTCGTTGTGTAAACTTTTGAGGATGTTTAGGTTTCCAACTACTGCGTTTAGTCCATCTGCATCGATAACTGC
>JBKBWH010000230.1:0-3026 GCA_046289115.1 Candidatus Kryptonium sp. | reverse complement strand
TGGTTTCTCTTCACCTATCCATGCAAAGGCTTCTTTTGGCGTCATGAAATAGTGGTATTTACGAAAGATAGCCTTGCCCTCTTCCGAGAGAACAAAATCAATAAACTTTTGAGCAAGTTCCTTATTTTTGGTATACTTTGTTATCGCTATGGGAAGATACCCGATCCGTATAATTTCAGAAGATTTAAGGGGTATTGTCTCTATTCTTTCTGGATCCCAATACTGGAAAACGCTCCAACCGATCACTGCGTCCGCCATCTTAAGCGAAATTGCAGTAGCGGTCTTTTCGCAAGATTCTGCATAGTTAATTAAGTTCCTCCTGAACCGTTCTTTCTCCTCAGGAGTAAAGTTCTTTTCTATGATTTCAGCAGCATAGGTTCCAATGCAAACTTGTTCTGGATTAGCAATAGCAACTTTAAGCCCAGGCTTTGTGAGATCTTTCAACGATTTTATATTCTTAGGATTTCCCTTTTGAACATTGATAGCAGGGACAAGATAAACCACATATTTTTCTGTTTCAGGGAAAACAACTTCTTTTCTTTTGGCTATCTCCATAAAATCAGAAGAACCAGGGAAGTATACATCACCTTGCTTAGCAAGCATCATCTGAGAAAGAACATATCCAGATCCACCAAAGACAAGGTCAACCTTAATTCCGGTTTTTTTCTCAAAAGCTTTCGCCACTTCCTCAGTAGGCGGTTTACTGGCTGCACCTGCAAACACAAGAATTCTTTTTTTCTCCGAAGGCTTTTCCATCAACGCCATAAAAACGCTTAAAGGAATCAATATAATTAAAACCACAATTAAAACCCTTGCCCGCATGACTTCAGTTTTCCTGATTAAGTTTTAGCAGATAAAACCGAATCGAACTATATCTTTATAAAAATTTTCTTTTTATACAAAATCCACATCAAAAAATACATCAAAAGCACATGCGCAATTGCGTAAGCAAGCGAACCATTCATCGGTCCAAGCCATGATGCGAAAAAGTTTTCATAAATATAATTTTTTACTGTTGTCGTTCTCCCATCAGACAAACTTATCTTAAAGTAAGTGCTCAATCTGCCAATTATGCCTGATAAAACAAAGACTGTTATAGCGTTCATACCATAGACGACAAATGGGTAGGTAAATTTTTTATAACCTTTTACATCGACAAAATAATAACAGAACCCGAGAACTATTAACGCAAACCCAGCTGTAAAAACAGCATAAGAGCTTGTCCAAAGATTTTTATTTATCGGCAACCACGAATTCCAAACTGCACCGATGAATAAACCAAGATTTCCCATAATGAAAAGCCATAACGACTTTTCTACTTCATTTCGCTTGCTTCTCAACCAATGTCCCGTTAAAACACCAAAAAGCGTCGTTGAAATCGCCGGAATTGTGCTAACAATTCCCTCTGGGTCCCATGTCTTAGTTGCGCTCCACATATGCCCGCTTAAAATCAAGCTATCAACATAAGCAGCGAAGTTTTTACCCTTTTCATACAATCCAGCACCAATCCCAGGAACCGGAACAAACTCCATCAAACCCCAATAGACAAAAAGCAAAACCACAGACCAAATCACTTGCCACCTCAAACTCGATGTCAAAAAAATAACCGAAGCAAAAAAGTAGCATATCGCTATCCTTTGTAAAACACCCATTATCCTTATAGTTGAAAAATCAAATGTTGGGAAACCGTTTAGAAAAAGCCCAAGCGCAAACAATATTAAACTCCGTCTAACTACCTTCCAAAACAATTTAACTTTTGAATAACCCAATTCAACTCTTCTCGAAAAAGAAAATACAATCGCAACCCCAACTATGAAAAGGAAAAAAGGAAAAATCAAATCTGTAAAAGTCCAACCATGCCAATCCGCATGCCTTAGCTGAGAATAAACATAAGACCAACTCCCAGGATTATTCACAAGTATCATTCCTGCAATTGTCGCCCCTCTGAAAACATCAAGAGATGTTAACCTCCCCGAAACTCCAAAAGTTTTTTCTTCGCTCATATTTAGCTCATTTTAGTTTTGAAATGCTATTTATTTGACAATTCTTGCTTTCACCTTGTTTCCCTTTCTTATCTCTCTCGTTGAATTAATAACTTTACACGAAGAAAAATGCTCATTAATTACATCAACTACTTCCAATTCTCCAATTTTTCCACTATCATCAAAAACAAAAAGTGTCATTCCAGCGATAACTCCATCTTCACTGCCCAGATTCACATAAACAATGTTTTGTTTGCCGATTTGCAAAATTGTTCCCTCAACCAAGCTAACCTTCAACTCCGTGGCTCCTGAAATATCCACCGCTTCGCTAAAACCAGAAATAGCCTCGGGAAAATATCTTTTCAACCTTAAAGCAAATTCCATCCCAACTTTTCTCATCGCCTCACCAATGATCGTTTTATTAAATTCACTGCTCCCAAATTTTAAAAAATCAAGCGAATAAAATTCGGAATACTTCTCTGTAGGTTTCCCAAGCAAAGTTAGACCAAGTCCCCGTTCCCTGACCTCACCTGATGCGCCAAAGATCACCTCTTTTTCTCCTGTTAATGAATTATAAACTTCAACCTCAATATCAACCTCCGCATTATACGACTCATAACCCGCCATCAATGGAAACCCCGTCATAAATCTGCTAACTTTAAAAGTTAACACTCTCCCCCCAATGATATACTCAAGACCAAATTTTTTATTCAACTCGGAAAACAAAAAAGCGTCTTTAAAATTCGAACCTTTTGCCACATCAAAAACTGAATCCATCGGCAAAACATCAATCCCATAAAATTTCAAAATAAAATCCCCCAAATATCTCGGCACCTCAATTTTCAAATCCCATTTCCCCTTAAAACCTGATAAATCATCAAACGGTATGATGGCAAACTTATATTGAGCCAGCGAAAAATTTAAAAATAAAATAAAAAAGGAGGAAATATGTTTAGAATTTTGATAAGACTATTTATGAATTTGATTCTTATTTTAGGTTTAGCTTGGTATGGTTGTTTTGCTTGTTTTAAGGTTCATGTTAAC
>JBKBWH010000022.1:0-14176 GCA_046289115.1 Candidatus Kryptonium sp. | reverse complement strand
TTTGCCCTGCGAAAAGTAGATTAACCCGAGTTCATAATTTGCTTGGGCAAATAATTGAGAATAGCTCTTGTTTTTCTCAACGAAGTTTCTAAATGTTAAAATTGCACCCGCAGTATCGCCTGAAACTTTCTTAACTTCCGCAAGATAATAAAGGGAGAAATTCGCTATTTCATCATCACCTTTTGAAAGCGAATCAAAAATTTGAATCGCCTTGTCGTGATTCCCCTGCTTATAGTAAATCCAACCAATTGAATAAAGCGAATGCCTATTAAACTCACCATCGGGGAAATTTTTCAAGTAATTTTCATAATGAAACATCGCTGAATCATACAAGCCAAGGGCGTAATAGCTTTCCCCAAGAAGAAAAATAATTTTTTCATCCTTAACCTCACCGTTCAAAAGCCCACGGGCGAGCATAACAACTTCTTTATGGTTTCCAATTTTATAGTAGCAATCAATAAGATTTAATTTCGCGTCGCTCAAGATTTTATCTAATTTCCCAGGGCTTCCACCAAACTTTTCAATCAAGCTTTTATATTTTTCAATCGCATCCTGAAATTTCCCTTGTCTTTGAAGAGTGAAAGCAAGAGAGAAAAGCGAAAATGGAGCAACCTCGTTTGTCGTATCAACTTCGTAAGAAAGGGTATAATATCTTAACGCATTTTTATAATCACCCTGTTCAAAGTAAATATCCCCAAGATAATACGCGGATTGAGAAATCAACAATTTATCGGATGAGCTTTCTATCGTCTTTTTAAAACTTTCAATAGCAAAGGTATAATTTTTCCGTTTTAAGTATATCTCAGCGATTCGATAATTTACTTTATCTTTAAATCTGGTGTTCGGAATGTCTGATAAAAGTGAAAGGTAAGTTTTGAGGGCGGTATCATATTCACCAAGTTTAAACATCGATTCTGCGGTGAAAAATCGTGCCTCTTCCACAAGTTTGCTCTCTGGATAATTCATTATAAACTTTTGAAACTCTGAAAGAGCAAGCTGGTACATTCCATCTTCAAAAAGGGAATAAGCAAATTTAAAATCGCGCATTTCCTGTAAATTTACTTGAGCAAGCAATGATGCCGTTAATAACAGAAAAAAGAGTGTAAATTTTTTAAGCATTGTCCAAATCTCTCACTAAATTGCGATTTTTACCTTAAATATAAACACCGAAGAATTGTAAATCAAGAAGAACACGAGAGCGAGCGGATGGATTGATTAAATCAGCGGGATGGATCAAAAATCTCGCTTTCCCTAAGTTGATTGTAATTGTTTACTTCGCAGACGTTTCTTCCCCTGGGTTGTGATATATTTTTCAATCGCTGAGAGCAATTCATTTTTTCCAACACCCGTAATGGCTGAAAAAGTGATAAAATCCCGACAGTATTTCAATTTGCCAAAGGAATTTTTAATCATCTCAACTTGCCTTGAGATCTTGCTCCTTGCGATTTTATCAATTTTGGTTATCACAATGATATATGGAATCTTAAAGTAATCAAGCCATCCCGCCATCATCTTATCAAGTTCGGTTGGTTCATGACGCGCATCAACAATGTGAAGAACAAGCTTAATTTGTTCTCTATTGCTCAAATAACTCTCGATGAGTTTGCTCCATCCCGCCTTCACATGCTCTGGAACGCGAGCATAACCATAACCAGGGAGATCAACAATATAAAACGACTCATTTATCAAAAAATAGTTTAATACTTGTGTTTTCCCCGGGGTTGAACTTACAAAAGCGAGATTTTTCCTTCCACAGAGCTTGTTGATAAGGGACGACTTTCCAACATTTGATCTTCCAACAAGAGCAATTTCCGGCAGTCCATCGGTGGGCAATTGCTTCACATCACTTAAGCTCGCCACAAATCTTGCTGATGTTATCTTCATAACTTCCTAAACCCTGTGTTTTAAAAACTAAACGAAGCTGGGAAGATTCGTTAGTTAAGATGATACTTGTTCAGCTTCCTTACTTTTTTCCTTCTTTGGTTTCACCATCCCGGTACCAATGTTGTAATCAACAAGTTCAAGCACAGCGAGTTCAGCAGAATCACCTCGTCTGAAGCCAAGCCGAACGACGCGAGTATAACCGCCGGGTCTATCCATTGCTCTTGGGGCGATCTCGTCAAATAGCTCTTTTAATGCCTTTCTATTTCTTATAAATCTTGCTACAAGTCGTCTTGCATGTATATCGCCACTTTTTGCCTTCGTTATTAATTTTTCGGCAAACCTTCTCGCTTCCTTTGCCTTTGCAACGGTTGTTACAATTCTTTTGTGAAGGAACAAAGCGGTTGCAAGAGCTGATAAAGTTGCTTTCCTATGGCTGTGCGTTCTTTTAAGTTTTCTTCCTTTCTTCAAATGGCGCATTTAAACCTCCAAGAATTTTTTAATTTTCCTTGAGATATTTATCCACATCAAAACCAAAATGTAATCCGTATCCTTCAATGATTCTTTTGATCTCATTTAATGAGGTTCGCCCGAAGTTTTTGAAACTTAAAAGCTGATGCTCCTGATATCGCACAATATCGCTGATCGTGTTCAAGCCATTCGATTTCAAAATGTTAAAAGCCCTCATACTAAGAAAAAGTTCTTCTATCGGGGTCTTTAAAATTTTTCTAATCCGATCTTTCTCGTTCATACCTTTATCTTCAGCCTTGGAAGCTACCTCAGGCTCCACTTGAGGATGAATCTCAATCACGATCTCAAAATGTTCTTTCAAAATTTTCGCAGCAAGCACAAGTGCATCATCCGGAGTTATTGAGCCATCCGTTTCAACTTCAATTATTAACTTCTCATAGTCACCTTTTTGCTTTAAGCGAATATTTTCAATAAAATATCTCACATTTTTAATTGGGGTAAAAATAGCATCAAGCATTATTATACCTGCTTCCGGGGTCACCGGAGACGAAGGATAAAGATATTCAAGCTCTTCTGATGGAACATAACCCTTGCCATAACCAATCCATAAATTTACCTCAAATTCGGTATTGCCAGTAACATCAGCAATATGATGTTCAGGATTTAAAATCTCTATCCCCGAATTCTGCTTTTGTATATCGCCAGCCTTAAAAACACCAGGTCCCTTAACAAGTACATTTACCTTTTTAAGCGATTTGTCAATCAATTTAAACCTAACACCTTTTAAATTCAATACAATATCAGCGACATCTTCAACAACCCCAGGAATCGTTGAAAATTCATGCAGAACGCCTTCTATTTTCACAGCTATAAAAGCATATCCAGGAATTGATGAAAGTAGAACCCTTCGCAAAGCGTTTCCTATGGTCACGCCATAGCCACGTTCAAGCGGTTGAATGATAAATCTTCCAAAAGTATTCGAATATGTTGCTTCATCAATTTCCACATTCTCTGGGAAAGTCAACAAAATATTTGACATTTTTACCTCTATAACTTTAATTTTTACTTGGAGTAAAGTTCAACGATCAACTGTTCATTGACATTGATCGGTATCTCAGAACGTTCAGGTATATACATGAACACGCCACTTAAAGTTGCCTTATTAAGCTGAAGCCATGGGACAAGACTTGTGTCGGTGACGCGTTTTAGCGAATTGTGTATTATTTCGAGTTCTTTGCTTTTATCTCTGACTCTTATCTCATCACCTGGTTCAACAAGATATGAGGGAATGTCGACGATTTTATTATTCACAAGAATATGTCTATGTTTTACAAGTTGCCTAGCTGCCTTCCTTGAGGGAGCAAATCCCAAACGATATACCACATTATCAAGGCGCCTTTCAAGTATTTTTATTAAATTTTCGCCCGTCTTCCCTTTTTGTCTTGTCGCCATCTCAAAATATCTTCTAAATTGACGCTCTAAGACTCCGTAGATTCTGCGAAGTTTTTGCTTTTCTCTTAACTGAATTCCATACTCAGATAACCGTGCACGCCTTAATGGGCCGTGTTGACCAGGTGGATAATTTTTCTTCTCAAGTGGGCATTTTTCAGTGTAGCATTTCTCACCTTTAAGATAAAGTTTCATTCTTTCTCTTCTGCAAAGTCTACAAACTGGACCTGTATATCTTCCCATGATTTTTAGTTTTGATTTTAATTTTTAAACTCTTCTTCTCTTTGGTGGTCTACAACCATTATGTGGAATTGGCGTTACATCGCGAATTGTAAGAATTTCAAGCCCTGCAGTTTGAAGCGCGCGGATAGCCGCCTCTCTTCCTGAACCAGGACCTTTGACAAGAACATCAACCTTCCGAAGCCCAAGATTATATGCTTCCTTAGCTGCTGCCTCCGCTGCAAGTTGAGCTGCAAATGGCGTCCCTTTCTTCGTTCCTTTATAACCTATCCTACCACCAGATGACCAAGCAAGAACATTACCATATTTATCCGTGATAGTCACTATGGTATTGTTAAAAGTCGCTTTAATATGAGCTATGCCGTGAGCATCTACTTGAATTTTCTTTTTCTGTTTCTTTACCTTAGCCAACTTCTATCCTCCAGTGTTAATTTTTATTTTTTAGCTGTTGCTTTCTTCTTACCCGGAACAGTTTTCCTTTTACCTTTTCTTGTCCTTGCATTCGTCCTAGTCCTCTGCCCACGAACTGGCAATCCACGACGATGCCTCAAACCACGATAGCAACCGATATCCATAAGACGCTTTATATTCATCTGAACCTCAGCCCTTAAAGCACCCTCAACCTTATACTCTGCGTTTATTATATCTCTTATCTTGCTGATTTCCTCATCCGTAAGCTCACCAATCTTCTTCATCGGGTCAACTCCAGCTTTTTCAAGTATCTTAAGGGCTGAACTTCTACCTATTCCGTAAATGTAAGTTAAAGCAACAAATGACCTTTTATTCTTCGGCAACTCAATTCCTGCTATTCTAGCCATACCCTTTTAACCTTGCCTTTGTTTATGCTTTGGATTTTTTTTGCAAATAACTCTTATAACTCCTTTGCGTTTGATAATTTTACAATGCTCGCAAATTTTTTTAACTGATGAGCGAACTTTCATTTTCCCATCTCAAATTTTATTTATACCTGTAAATAATTCTTCCCTTCGTCAAATCATAAGGCGAAAGTTCAACCTGAACCTTGTCGCCTGGTAAAATTTTAATAAAATGCACCCTCATCTTACCTGAAACATGGGCTATAACCTCAAGCCCATTGTCAAGTTTAACTTTAAAAGTCGCATTCGGCAAAGATTCAATTACAACGCCATCAACTTTTACGCCTTCCTGCTTAGCCATTTACAGTGTTAAAATTTCTGGTTTTCCTTTTCTAACGACAATTGTATGCTCAAAATGAGCCGATGGCAAACCATCGAGCGTATAAACAGTCCATCCATCGTTCCCAAAATAAACCTGCCAAGTTCCAGCGTTAACCATTGGTTCAATCGCAAGCGTCATCCCTTCACGTAACCTAATTCCCTTTCCCTTCTGACCAAAATTTGGAACAGGCGGCTCCTCATGTAACTTCTTCCCTATCCCATGCCCAACCAAATCACGAACAACAGAAAAACCATATGATTCCACATAGTTTTGAATTGCATATCCAATGTCAAAAAGACGATTTCCTTCAACCGCTTGCTCAATTCCTATATAAAGTGCTTTCTCCGTCATCTCCATTAACCTTCTCTTCTCATCGCTTACTTCTCCAACAGCAAATGTCTTAGCCGCATCCGCATAGTATCCATTTTTAACAACTCCAACATCTATCGAAACTAACTGTCCTTCCCTTAAAATTTTTTCCCTGCTTGGAATTCCATGCACAACCTCGTTATCAATCGAAACACAAATTGACGCCGGGAAAAGATTTTTTTTATCAAAACCATAACCTTTAAAAGCAGGTTTTGCTCCTTGCGACAATATGAAATCTTCCGCTATCTTATCAAGCTCATAAGCCGATATACCTGGCTTAATATATTTACCAAGCAACTTTAATAGATCCGCAACAACTCTGCCAGCCTCTCTCATCAAATCTATTTCTCTCTCGCTTTTTATACTCACTCCCTTAATAGCCAACTCTGCTTTTTATTCTGCCTGTCTTCATAAACCCATCATAATGTCTCATCAAAAGATATGTTTCAATCTGTTGCAACGTATCAAGAGAAACTCCAACCATGATCAGCAAGCTTGTTCCACCAAAGAATGAAGCCATAGTTGGTGAAACTCCCAACCTTATCATAAACCCAGGTAAAATTGCAATTATAGCCAAAAAGATTGCCCCAGGCAAAGTTATTTTCGTCAAAATGTTGTCAATGAAATCAGCCGTGCTTTTACCAGGTCTTATCCCAGGTATAAAACCACCCTGCTTCCTCATCGTATCAGCAATATCCTGCGGATTGAAAACAATCGCCGTGTAAAGATATGTGAAAAATATAACTAACAAAGCATAAACAAAATTATACCAAAAAGAAGTATAATTAAAGTTTGCCGCAAACTCTTGCAATGATTCGCTTTGCGGGAAAAATGTTATAATTGTGCTGGGCAAAAACATAACCGACTGAGCAAATATTATCGGCATCACACCAGCTGCATTTACCCTTATCGGAATATACTGAGTTACTCCTCCATAAACTCTTCTACCAACAACCCTCTTCGCATACTGAACCGGGATCCTTCTTGTCCCCGTAGTGACAAGTATAACAAGAGCAACAACTAAAACCATTCCTGCGATGATCAATATCTCTTCAATTATACTTCTCGAGCCCGTTTTTATCATCTGAAATTCTTCAAGCAAAGCATTTGGAAATCTTGCAATTATACCAACAAAAATTATCAAAGAAATTCCATTACCTATGCCACGCTGTGTTATCTGCTCACCAAGCCACATTATAAAGATCGTTCCAGCTGTAAGAATAAAAACAGTACTTACAACAAAACCCAATCCCTTTACAGCTTCCGGCACTATCGGTAAACCTCCGGGGGTTGTCATATTCATCAACCTTATGCTTACACCCCAAGCTTGAAGCGCAGCAACTAAAACAGTCCCCTGCCTAGCGTATTGCTCAAGCTTTCTACGCCCTTCCTCTCCCTCCTGCTGCAATTTTCTAAAATATGGAACAACAGCACCAAGCAATTGTAAAATAATCGCAGCGCTTATATAAGGCATTATCCCAAGTGCAAAAACCGCAGCGTTTTCAAAGGCTCCACCAGCAAAAAGGTCATAAAGAGCAAAAAGGGAGTTTTGCGACTGATTTCTAATAACTTCCGCAAGAAGCGATGCATCAACACCAGGTAAAGTTATATGCGCGCCGACCCTAACAACAGCAAGCAATGCGATCGTAAAAAGAATCCTATCGCGGAGCTCCTCAATTTTAAAAATATTTCTGAGATTTTCAACTAATTTGCTCATAGCTTTATCGCCTTACCTCCAATTGCTTGTATCTTTTGTAATGCCGATTTACTGAAAGCATGAGCTGAAATTTCAAGCGCAACCTTCAATTCTCCATCACCAAGAATTTTTACAGGCAATGTCTTCTTCGAAACAGCTCCTATCTCATAAAGCAACTCAGGTGTAACCTTTGCATCAGCTGAAATTTTGCCTCTATCAATCAGCTCTTGAAGCCTACCCAAATTAACAATTTGATACTCAACCTTAAATGGATTTCTGAAACCACGCTTCGGAATTCGCCTGATCAACGGCATTTGACCACCTTCAAACCATGGCTTTATGCTTCCTCCGGATCTCGACTTTTGACCCTTATGACCACGCGTTGAAGTTCCACCATGTCCTGAGCCCTGTCCTCTTCCAATTCTTTTCTCTTTTTTCCTTGAACCAGGAGCTGGTTTTAAATTGCTCAATATATTAGGCATTTTCACCTCCATCTTCTATTTCTTCCACAACGACAAGATGTTTAACCTTATTTATCATTCCACGAATCACAGGAGTATCATAGTGAATTACTGTTTTATGCGGTTTACCTAAGCCAAGAGCTTTTATCGTTCTTCTCTGTTTTTCAGGCGTCCCGATTATACTTCTTACTTGTGTAATTTTAAGTTTCTTTGCCATTTTCAAAATTCAAATTAAATTTTTACAAGTGAATCAGATTCAAACAACTCTTTAAGCGTCATTCCACGCTTTTCCGCCATCGTTTTGGCATCGATCATGCTCGTCAGAGCTTTTAAAGTGGCTTTAACAACATTGTGTGGATTAGTTGAACCGAAACATTTCGTAAGCACATTCTGTACACCCGCAAGCTCAAGCACAGCTCTAACAGCTCCACCTGCAATTATACCAGTTCCAGGCGCAGCTGGTTTAATCAAAACTTTTGAAGCTCCAAACTTTGCAACGATTTCATGGGGAACGGTTCCATTAACAATTGGAACCTCAACTATATTTTTCTTTGCATTTTCACTTGCCTTTTGAATCGCGTCTGTCACTTCGCGACCCTTGCCAAGCCCAATTCCAACATGTCCATTTTTGTCTCCAACCACAACAATGGCATTAAAGCGAATTCTTTTACCGCCTTTTACAACCTTCGCGGTTCTGTTGATCATAACGAGTTTTTCCCTTAAACCTTCAAGCTCGCTTGGTTTTACTTTTTTTATCTTTGGCAATTTACCTCAACAAGTTTGTTTTAACTTAAAAAATTAATCCACCTTCACGAGCTGCTTCTGCAAGTGCTTTCACCCTACCGTGATACTTATAACCATTCCTATCAAATACAACCTTAGTTATACCTTTTTCAAGTGCTTTCTTCGCAAGCGCAAGCCCAACAATTCTGCTGACCTCAGTTTTGGTTTTAGCATTTTTAACCTCATCTCTTATCTCTTTTGATAAACTTGACATTGCAACAAGCGTATGACCCTTTGTATCATCAATAATCTGCGCGTAGATGTGTTTCAAACTTCTATAAATCGACAAACGTGGTCTTTCCGGTGTGCCAAAAATTTTTGATCTTACACGCTTACGAATTTTCTCTCTTCTTATCTTCTTCTTTTCAAATTCTCGCTTTATCATATTTTAAATTTAACCAATTTTATTTTGAATTCCGAACGAGGTTACGCTCAAAGTATGAGCCCGCCTCGTTCAACTTTATTTACCCGCTGCCTTTCCTGCCTTCATTCTTATAACCTCACCTTCGTAGCGTATACCTTTACCTTTATATGGTTCAGGTGGTCTAAACGAACGTATTTTTGCTGCAACTTGACCAACAAGTTGCTTGTCAATCCCGCTAACAATAATGCTGGTCGGCTGCGGAACCTCAAGCTTAATTCCATCCGGCGGTATAAAAATTATCGGATGAGAATACCCGAGATAAAGAACGAGCGCTTTGCCCTTTAATTCAGCTCTATATCCAATCCCAACGATCTCCAACTTCTTTGAATAACCTTGAGAAACACCAATTATCATGTTGTTAATCAAAGACCTCCATAGCCCGTGTAATGCCTTATCCATTCTCGAATCGCTTTTCCTCTTAACCAAAACACTGTCCGTTGTTATTTCAACTTCTATCCTCGGATGAACCTTTGTCGAGAGTTCTCCTTTCGGACCCGAAACTTTTAAAATACCATTTGCTTTTTCAACATTAACACCTTTTGGAATAGGTATCGGTTTTTTCCCAATTCTAGACATTTTTTATTGCGAATTTATTTTGCCATATGTTTTAATGAAATCTCATTTGATTTACCACACATAACAAATTACTTCACCGCCAACTCTTTCTTTCCTCGCACGGCGGTCGGTCATAACTCCTTTTGAAGTAGTCAAAATTGCAATACCAAGCCCATTTAAAACCCTCGGTATCTCATCAACGCCAACATAAATTCTGCGCCCGGGTTTGCTTACGCGAACAAGATTTGTAATAGCGGGTTCACCGTCTTCTGTATACTTCAGATAAATTCTCAAAATTCCTTGTTTCCCGTCATCAATAACTTCGTACCCTTTTATAAATTTCTGCTCAAGCAAAATTTGTGCTATTGCTTTCTTAAGCTTTGATGAAGGAGCTTCAACAACCTTATGCTTGGCTCTGACCGCATTTCTTATCCTTGTTAAAAAATCTGCAATTGGATCGGTCATCATAGTTTGCTTTTACCCTTAGATTTAATTTTTACCAGCTTGCCTTTCTTACTCCGGGAATTTTGCCTTCAAGCGCAAGTTTTCTAAAACAAATTCTACAAATTCCAAATTTTCTATAATAACCTCTTGGTCTACCACAAATTGAACAACGATTTCTCTTTCTGACCTTGTATTTTGGTTCTCTTAGTGCTTTTTGGATTGATGCTTTACGTGCCAAGTTCTAATTCCAAAATTTTATTTTTATGCCACTGCTTTTTCTTCAACTACAACTTCACGCTTTCTAAACGGCATACCAAACAATCTAAGCAATTCATACGCCTCCTCATCAGTTTTTGCAGTCGTGACAATCGTTATATCCATACCAAAAATTCTTTCAACCTCATCAACATTTATCTCTGGGAAAATTACATGCTCTTTAATTCCAAGCGTGTAATTGCCCCTTCCATCGAAAGATTTATCAGACAAACCTCTAAAATCCCTAATCCTCGGAACTGCCGCATTTATCAATCTATCAAGAAATTCGTACATCCTCTCACGCCTTAATGTAACCTTGCAGCCAATAGCCATTCCAGCTCTTAGCTTAAAGTTAGAAATTGACTTTTTAGCTCTTCTAATAATGGGTTGCTGCCCTGTGATCTTTGCAAGCTCTTTCATTGCCATTTCAAGGAGCTTCGGGTCCTGAGTTGCCTGTCCAACACCCATGTTAACAACAATTTTCACAAGCTTGGGCACTTGCATCACACTTTTATAATTGAACTTCTTCATCATCTCTGGAACTATAACCTCATGATAAAGCTTCTTTAACCTTGGGACAACCTTTTCCTGAACCTCTTCAATCTCCTGAACTTCCTGCTGTTTTTGCTGCTTTTTCTCTTTTTTCTCCTTTGCCATTTTAGTTCACCTATTGTTTTAATTAAAACATTTCACCGCATTTTTTACAAACTCTCATCTTGCTTCTTTTACCATCAGCTGAGGTAAGAGTTGCATGACCAACACGAGTTGCCTGCCCACACTTCGGACAAATAAGCATAACATTAGAAACATGAATCGGCGCTTCCATTTCAATTATTCCACCTTGTGGATATTTAGGCGACTTGCGAACATGTTTTTTAACAATATTCACACCTTCAACGAGAACCCTTTCTTCCTCACGAAAGACCTTCAAAACTTTACCAATTTTACCTTTATAATTTCCTGCAATTACTTTAACCGTATCATTCTTTTTAATGTTCATTCTCCACCAAAATTAAATTTTTTAAACAACCTCTGGTGCAAGTGAGATTATCTTCATAAATTGTTTCTCACGCAATTCCCTTGCAACTGGACCAAAAATTCTCGTTCCTCGCGGTTCACCATATTTGTCAAGTAAGACAACTGCGTTTTCATCAAATCTAACATAAGATCCGTCTTTACGTCTTATCTCTTTTTTGGTGCGAACGACCACCGCTCGCGAGACCTCTCCTTTTTTAACCGGCGCACCTGGAATTGCACTTTTTACAGAAACAACGATGATATCACCAACAGTTGCAGTTAATCTTTGGTGCTGACCTATGATGCCTATACATCGAACTTTTTTAGCTCCAGAATTGTCAGCAACAACAAGGTCTGTTTCTCTTCTTATCATGGCATTTACCAAAGTTTTATTTTGCTCTTTCTATTATTTCAACAAGACGCCACCTCTTATGCCTGCTTAAAGGTCTTGTTTCCATAATTTTCACAATATCACCGATATTACACTCATTTTTTTCATCATGAGCCATAACTTTTGTGGTTCTGACATAAACTTTCTTGTAAATCGGGTGCATAACCTTTCTTTCAATCGCAACAACGATCGTTTTCTGCATTTTATTACTTACAACTTTCCCAATTCTAACCTTTCTCTGACCGCGTTTCAATTTTTCATCTTGAACTTGTCCGGTATTTTCCTGCTCTTGGATTTTATTCTCGCTCATTAATCAACCTTACTTTTTGTTTTCTCTTTGTAATTCCCTTTCCCTTAAAATTGTTTTCATCCTTGCGATATCTTTTCGAATCATTTTAAATCTGTGAGGTTTTTCAAGCTGTCCGAGAGCTTTTTGAAATCTCAAATTGAACAACTCCTCTTCAAGTTCTTTTATCCTCTGCTTTATCTCTTCATCCGAAAGTTGTCTTATTTCGCTTGCTTTCATTTAGTTCAAAAATTTTATTTAAGTTTTAACTACCTGCTTCAATTCTTGTGACAAACTTTGTCTTTATGGGCAATTTATCTGCTGCAAGTTTAAGTGCTTCTTCAGCCACATCTCGACTGACACCACCTATTTCAAACATTATCCTCCCGGGTTTAACAACAGCAACCCAACCTTCAACATTACCTTTACCCTTACCCATACGCGTTTCAGCTGGCTTCTTTGTGTATGGCTTGTCGGGAAAAATTCTTATCCAAATTTTACCACCTCTTTTTAAAGTCCTTGAAATTGCAACACGTGCTGCCTCAATTTGCTTGTTTGTTATCCATGCGGGCTCAAGCGCCTTCAATCCATAATCTCCAAATGCAAGGGTCGATGCTCGATACGATTTACCCTTCAAACGACCGCGTTGCTGTTTTCGATATTTTGTTCTGCTTGGCATCAACATAGCTAAAAACTCCAGAATTAATTTTAACGAAGTTGTGGTTTTCTACCAATAACTTCACCTTTAAAGATCCAAACCTTAACTCCAATCTTACCATAAATTGTTAATGCTTCTGCAATCGCAAAATCAATATCCGCCCTTATCGTGTGAAGCGGAACCCTACCCTCAAGATACCATTCGCTTCTTGCAATTTCAGCTCCAGCCAATCTACCCGAACACATCACCTTTATTCCCTGAGCTCCCATTCGCATTGCAGCTACAACAGCCGCTTTCATAGCTCTCCTATAGGAAACCCTATTCTCAATCTGCGCAGCTATTGATTCAGCGACAAGATAAGCATCAAGTTCGGGACGCTTAATTTCAACAACTTCAATTTTAACTTCCTTATTTGTCAACCTTTTCAACTCCTCCTGTAACAACTCAATGTCTTTTCCTCCTTTACCTATAACCATTCCAGGTCTGGAGGTATGAATTTTAATCTCAATTTGTCTTGTTTTTCTGTCAATTATAATTCTTGAAACTCCACTTCTCTTAAGACGGCTACGCAGATAGTTTCTAATCATTAAATCTTCCTGAAGCTTCTCCGCAAAATTCTTATCCTCATACCAGCGCGCATCCCAATCTCTTATTATTCCAAGCCTAAAACCTATTGGATGAGTTTTCTGTCCCAAGACCCCTCCACCAACTACTTTGTTTTTGATTTATTTGTTTGCTCTTCTTTTTTAGATTTTTCAGCAACGACTATTGTTAAATGGTTGCTTCTTTTTCTTATAATATAAGCCCTGCCAAATGGTGCAGGCAAAACGCGCTTTAACATTGGTCCTGGATCAACATAAGCTGATTTTACATAAAGATCAGATATGTCAACTCTTCTTTCGGTTTCTTTATTCATAAAGTTCGCAACCGCAGACCTTAAAACCTTTTCAGCGATCTTTGCTGCGCGCTTTGGGGTGTAATGCAAGATGTTAAGTGCCTCATCGACCGATTTACCTCGAATTAAATCAATCACTGCTCTCATCTTCCGTGGGGAAGACGGTATATACCTTGCTACAGCTTTTGCCTCCATATCGCTATCCAAACTTTTTTACTTTTTCATTTTACTTGCTTTTTCAGCTTTCGTTCCCGGATGACCTCTAAAAGTCCTCGTTGGTGCAAACTCCCCAAGTTTATGTCCAACCATATTTTCAGTTATATAAACGGGGATGAACTGCTTGCCGTTGTGAACAGCAAATGTAAAACCAACGAACTCAGGTATTATAGTGCAATCGCGCGCCCATGTCTTTATAACTTTTTTCTGACCGGTCTTTAACATCTCCTGAACTTTCTTCAGTAATTTACGATCAATATACACACCCTTTTTAAGCGAACGAGCCATATCAATTCAATTTTTATTTTTTCTTTCTCCTTGCAACAATGTACTTATCAGACGCCTTATTCTTCTTTCTTGTTTTCTTTCTTTAGCTCTGCTTTCAGCTGCTCTAACTCCTTACGCATGTTCTCTAACTCTTTTAGGAACTCTACTAGGTTTGCGTTTTCTTTCTCGCTCACTTTACTCACCTTCGCAGCCATTCTCTA
>JBKBWH010000229.1:0-3040 GCA_046289115.1 Candidatus Kryptonium sp. | reverse complement strand
CCTCAACCTTTCGCAAATCAAAATATCCATCGACTTTTACATCTCTTTCCATGTCTATATTCGCAATGTGATAGTCATCTTTGTTTGCTCCGCTTATCAAATTATTTGCTCCTCTTAATCTGTTGTCCGCAATTATTTTGAAATTCTTAAGTCCAATTGGACCGATCGAGCCAGCGTTCGCTCCTGTTAAGTTCTTTAATTCCTCCGGTTCCATTGGTGATATCTCTCCGCCACCGAGGGCTTTCAAAAGCTTCGCCTCAACAAGTTGATCATTTCCAAGCATTAAAATTAACACAGGCTGACCGTTGTGCTTATATACAAGTGATTTGGCAAGGATTTCAGTTGAAACATTTAAAAATTGTGCGAGTTCATTTATCGTTCTAACATTTGGAGTGTGAATCTCTTTAAGTGGCTGGCTTTCGGGGAATCTTTTTGCTGGTGGAACATTTGATTGGGCTATTTCTGTATTTGCGGCGTATCCACATTTATCACACAGGACAACTGTATCCTCACCATATGGAGATTCAACCATAAATTCTTCAGATGCAGAACCGCCCATCGCTCCCGTTGAGGCACCAACGATGAAAAATTTTAATCCACATCTTGTGTAAATTTTTATGTATGCTTGTTTATGAAGTTCATAAGATCTATCAAGTCCCTCCCAGGAAGCATCAAGGCTATATGAATCTTTCATTATAAACTGTCTTCCTCTTATAACACCACTTCTTGGGCGTGGTTCATTTCTAAATTTGGTTTGAATTTGATACCATATTTGCGGTAAATCTTTGTATGACTTTATGTGATGCTTTGCAATTTGACAGATGACCTCTTCATGCGTAGGTGCTAAAACCAATGGTCTATTTTTAAGTTGAAAAATTACATCGCCGAAATCTCGTAATCTTCCTGTTTCCTCCCACAGTTCAATTGGATTTAAAGCTGGAAGATGAAATTCTTGACCCCCGATGGCATCCATTTCTTCTCTTATGATTTGCATAACTTTTTTAGCAACTCTCCAACCAAGCGGGAGAAATGAATATACACCAGCTGCAAGTGGACGAACGAGCCCAGCTCTTATCATCAACTTATGGCTTGGCATTATCGCGTCCGAAGGATCTTCCTTCAAAGTTGGAACGAATCCCCAAGATAATCTCATCCTGATTTTTATTTTTGTTTTTAAATTTTTTTAAACCAACTGCGCTTTCGTCGACAACTTTAAGCCTATAAATCAATAATTGGAGAAGTTTTTAAAATTTTACTTAATCAATGTGAAAAATCAAATTTTTAGGGCTAACCTATTTTCGTTTGCAAGTACCAAACAATATACATAAGCGCAAGCGTGAAAAGGATGTAAAGTATATAGATAGGGTTTGAGAAAAATTCTTTGAATAAATTCCAAATCTCAGCAAAGGAGTTTTTCATAGTTCTGCTAAAATTTTGTTTATTTTTTCTTTAAATTCGCTTGCTTTTTCTCTTGCTTTCTGAGCAAAATCGGACGAACTGGAAGCGTAAATGATGGCACGCCCTACATTTATCAGAGCAATTTTATCTTTGTTAATTCCATATTTGAGCGCCAGTTCTAAATCGCCTTTTTGCGTTCCAATTCCAGGAATTAAAAATAATTTTTCATTAGAAATCTCACGCACAAGTTTTATATCCTCTCCTTTGGTTGCGCCGACGACAAATCCAACATTATTTAAATTTATAAATTTTTCTGCAACTACTTGAAATAAAAATTTATCTCCACACTTCACATATTGAAAATCAAAAGCCCCAGGGTTTGAACTCAAGACTAAGACAAATATGAATTTATCTTTGAATTCCATAAACGGTTTAAGGGATTCAACCCCTAAATATGGGTTAACTGTGATCGCGTCTGCTCCAAGTTCAATAAATGCACTCTTTGCGTACATTTCGTTGCTTGAGTTTATATCTCCACGCTTTGAGTCAAGGATAACTGGTATATCGCTGGGTATAGATTCAATTGTTGCTTTTAAAATTTCAAACCCGCAAGTTCCAAGCGCTTCATAAAATGCTGAATTTAACTTGTAGGCGCAGACAAGTTCGTTGGTTGTTTCAATTATTCTACGATTAAATTCTAAAACGGAGTCTATTGACTTGTTCAAGCCATTGGGCAATTTCTTAAGGTCTGGGTCTAATCCAATGCAAAGAAGAGAATTGTTTCGAGCGATACTTTTTTTGAGTTTTTGGATAAATTTCATAAAAGACCGACTTTTTGGAGCTTTTTACAAATTTAAAACAAACCCCTAATAAATCCAACCATTTGGGGCGAGAGTTTGAGTAGGGGGCACTTGACAACTCAAGATTTTTTTATTATATTAGTTTCGTAATTTTTCTTAAAAATTTTAGGCAAAAACAAATTTTACTCTAAAAATATGGCGCAAATTGACGATATTGACCTTAAAATTTTAAGCATACTTCAAAAAAACGGAAGGATAAAAAGAAACGAGCTCGCTCAGATGCTTGGACTTTCTGTTCCATCTGTGAGTGAAAGGATGAAAAAGCTTGAAAATGAGGGGATTATAAAGGGTTACACCGCGTTGCTCGATTCCAAAAAGCTTGGGAAGGACATAACAGCTTTTGTTTTTGTCTACATTGATTCATCAAAGAACTATCCTCTCTTCATTGAACGAGCGATGGAAGTAGACGAAATTCTTGAATGTCATTCGATAACTGGTGAAGGTTCACATCTTTTGAAGGTGAAAACCGAGAACACATCAACACTTGAAAAGTTGCTTGCTAGGATTCAATCCTGGCCAGGTGTCACAGGGACAAGGACAAATATCGTTTTGTCAACTATTAAAGAAACGACGAAAATTAAAATTTTTGATGAAGATTGAGGTTTAAAATTTAAAGTTAAAAACAAAATTTCAGGGCGTCATGAAAAGTAAAGCAATTGAGAATGTTTTAAGCATGATAGAAAAACACAAGGTTAAAATGGTTGATTTGAAATTTATGGATTTTCCGGGTCAATGGCAGCATTTCAGTGTTCCTGTACATGAGTTAACAGAAAAATCATTTG
>JBKBWH010000228.1:0-3043 GCA_046289115.1 Candidatus Kryptonium sp. | reverse complement strand
GGTGGTTCAAATAATCCAATTTCTGGGCTTACACTTTCATCGCTTGTTATATCGGCAGTTTTAATGGTTGCTTTAGGAGTGAAAGGGACTGCGGGGGTTGGTGTTGTTCTTGGTGTTGCGGCGGTTGTATGTACAGCGCTTGGCATTGCTGGGGATATGCTTCAGGATTTAAAAGTTGGTCAATTGCTTGGTGGAACGCCGAGGAAAATGCAGATTGCTGAAATAATAGGTGTTATATTCACAGCACTTGTTCTTGTTTTCCCAATGGCTATACTTCACAAGGGAACAGAAGGAGGGATTGGTGGTAAATACCTTCCTGCGCCACAGGCGGGGTTGATGAGCGTGATGTCGAAAGGGATTGTAAGTGGAGAGATCGCATGGCCATTGATAATTTTTGGAGGTGTTCTCGCTTTTGCGTTAATCTTACTTAAAACACCGTCGCCAACTCTTGTTGCAGTTGGAATGTATCTTCCTTTTGAGACGACGTCTGCTATATTTGTAGGTGGCTTGATAAAGTACATCGCTGATTTAATAATGAGAAAAAAATTACATGCTGAATCTGAGCTTGTTAGAATAGAAAACCGAGGTATACTGCTTGCTTCAGGACTTGTGGCTGGGGAATCAATTATGGGAGTTTTGCTTGCTGGTTCATATCTTTTAAATGTCAATCTTCCACACATTTCGGAGAATCCATTTATAGGGCTTTTGGTCTTTCCACTTGTTGCGTTGATTTTAATTTTTATTCCAATTGGAAGGGTGAAGGGATGAGTTTTCAAGAGTTGTAGCTGGGGAGATAGGCAAAGAACATCTTTGGCCGTGGTTAAAAACTTGGATGGAAAGGATTGTTGAGTGAGATGTAAAATTTTTGTTATCACATTTACGTTGATATCGTGGAAATGTTAACACAATTAAGACATTTTGCTTGATGAGCTCTGTGGAAAGTTGAGGTGTTAAGTTAACACTTTGAGGCTTGACTTTTATGTTGTAATTTGTTATATTGCAATAAGCAAATCTTGTTAGGTTTAAGTTTTGTTCTATGCCGATGTGGAGTTTGATCTGCAAATTCCCTGAAAGAAATGGGCGATTTTTGAAAATAGGGGTAGGTAAAAATAAATTCCCGTAAAATTGCTTAATTACAATAAATTTTTAAGGGGAAAATGTGAATAATTAGCGTAAAATTGGTTATGTTATTAAAGGCATAAAATACAATATTCAGAGATAATATGCCTTTGCTTCGTGTTTATATAACCTTAGATATCAAATAAATGGGCAAAATAAGAGTCATTAAAATGGAGCCAAAAGATTATAAGAACAGGGCTTATCTTTCTGCAGTTGAGGCTGCTAAATATCTTAATATATCGGTGAAAATGCTTCATGAGCTTGTTAAGAATCAAATCATCAAAGCACAGATTTCTGCCAGTGGACAAATGCGTTTTGATTTAAAAGAGTTACAAAGATATGAACACCAATCCAAACCAAAATTAAATAAGAAAAAATTAGATATTGAAAAAGAAAACATCATTGAGATAAACGGGACAATTCAAAAAATTTATGTTAAAAACTCAATGAAAATGGATGACTTATCTGATAACAGTATTCATTTAATGATTACTTCTCCTCCGTATTTTGATACGAAGATGTATTCACGAGAGCCCATAGAAAATGACCTTGGAAATATCCATAATATTGATGAATGGTTTGAAAAAATAAGCGAAGTATGGAAAGAAGTTTATAGAGTTTTACAACCCGGAAGGAAAGCGTTCATAAACATTATGAATCTTCCCATAAGATTGGAAAATGGAAGTTTCAGAACTTTAAATTTAGTGGGTAGAACAATTGATATTTGTGAAAAGATTGGTTTTATTTTTAAAAGAGATATCATTTGGCATAAGACAAACTCGGTAAGAGCACACTTTGGAACATATCCTTATCCAGGAGGAATTTTAATTAATAATTCTCATGAGTTCATATTAGAGTTTGAAAAACCAGAAAGACCTGGGTTTAATAAATATGGTCATTTGACAAAAGAACAAAAAGAACAATCAAAATTAGACAAGGAATTTTGGATTTCAATAAAGAAAAGTGATGTATGGGTTATGAAACCTGAAGGAAGTGGAGACAAGCGTAAACATATTGCGCCATTTCCTTACGAACTTCCTTTTAGGTTGATAAAAGCGTTTAGTTATGTCGGGGAAACTGTGCTTGATCCATTTGTTGGTTCTGGAACTACTCTCTTAGCAGCAGCTGATTTAAAGCGTAATGGAATTGGCTATGAAATAAATCCAGAGATCGCTTGCGATGCAATAAAAAATTTAAAAAACCATCAACCCAAATTATTGTATTGAAACCTGTGAAGATAGATAGAAAAATAATATATGCTCAATCAAGTGATATAAAATCGCGCACTTATTTAGAATACCGCAGAGATATGAAGAAAAAGGCAATTGCTGAGCTGGAGGTGTTAGAATGGTTGGAAACCAAACTAAAACAATTGTATCCGAAGAAGAATGTTAAAGTTTATAAATTCGGTGGGGATAGATTTCTATGGTTTTTACGAAAAGGAGGAGTTTCAAGAGAACCGGATTTTATTGCTGAGATCGATGATAAAAATATAGCGTTTGAATTTCAATATACCGATAAAGTGGATTTAGAGTTCTATGATTTCAAGGTGTCCAAAGTAACAAAAAAGAAGGGAGGGAAACAAGTTCCGATTGAAAATAAATGGTTTATTTACATTCATAAGCCGTTGCTGAAATATGCGATTTTTAAACCTGAATGGGTTATTAAAAATGGTAAATATGGAATGGTTGATGCTTGGAGAAGCTATGCTTTTAGAGTGCCAAGAAGCAAATTTGAGAAATTGTTATTACCTGATAAAGGTTTGAAGAAAGTATGTGAAGTTATAGATGCGAAAAATTTTATTCTTAACTTTCAACATGAGTTGATAGATATAAATAAAGAAAAACTTTCTCATCTTCTTCAGGGTGTCATTGATGAAAATAAAATTGTAAAAATAGTTCCTAAAGATTTAGACAGCTTTTTC
>JBKBWH010000227.1:0-3045 GCA_046289115.1 Candidatus Kryptonium sp. | reverse complement strand
TAGGCATAAAGCATTTGAAGAACTCTTTCACGAACTAACCTTCTTTTAAAAACCACTTCTTTAGAGTTACTATTTGGTATTTCCTTTTCTATAAGATTATCCCTTTTGAAATTTTAAAAAACCCACCCTAAAACAGGGTGGGCTGACTCTTCTTTAGCTACTATGATATCTTCTTTCAAGCGATGCCTTCGTAAGGTCAAGTGAGATTTTTCTAATCCTAAATGCATTCATAATCCTTTCCTCTGCTATTCTTGCTGAGGCGACATGCGTTGGGATTTTCTCTTTCTTTGAGACCTCAAAGACCCTCATCAAAGTGTCATAAATTCCCTCAGCCTTTCTCATCGCGTGTTCTTTAGTATAGCCCTCGACTTCCCTTCCAACATTTATTAAACCACCAGCGTTTATGACATAATCAGGGGCGTAAAGAATCCCATGTTCCATAAGCATCCTGTCATGTTTATCTTCATCAAGCAATTGATTATTCGCACCACCTGCAATGATTTTAAACTTGAAACGGGGTATCGTATCATCGTTTATTATACCACCAAGCGCGCAAGGCGCAAAAATATCAGCATCAACATCATAAATTTTATCTGGTTCCACATATTCAGCTTTGCATTCGGAAAGGCACAATTTGACCTTTTCAGGAACGATATCTGTTATATAGAGTTTTGCCCCATCCTTCACAAGGTGTTGACATAAAAATCTTCCAACCTGTCCTACGCCCTGAATAGCAACTTTTTTACCCTCAAGTGATTCGTTGCCATAAACTTCTTTAACACATGCTTTAATTCCAACATAAACTCCGTAAGCCGTCACAGGCGCCGGATTTCCACTCCCGCCGAGTGATTCAGGGATGCCGGTGACGAACTTTGTTTCTGAATAAATCCACTCCATAACCTTTTCATCGGTTCCAACATCTTCAGCGGTTATATATCTTCCACCCAAGCTTTGCACAAATCTTCCAAAAGCTCTAAAAAGAGCCTCATTTCTCTGAGTTTGTGGGTCGCCAATTATAACTGCTTTTCCACCGCCAAGGTTAAGCCCAGCGACAGCTGCTTTATAGGTCATCGCTTTTGAAAGACGAAGAACATCAAAAAGTGCTTCTTCCTCACTTTCATATTTCCACATTCTAACTCCACCAAGCGCAGGTCCAAGAATTGTGCTATGAATAGCGATTATTGCCTTTAGCCCGGTTGAATCGTCATGACAAAATACAACTTGTTCATGTCCATATTTTTGGACAAGTTCAAAAATGTTCATCTTTTATCTCCTTTTTGATTTTTAATTTGATTTTTAATTTATCCGAGAATTGCCCGATTTTGTCAGGCAAAAGGGTAATTCTGGGTTTACCCGTTGCTGGGTTTAAATCTACAAGCACATCAGCACCATAGACATTTCTTATGTTTTCCTCGGTTAAGACAATATCAGGCTTTCCAATTGCGTAAATTTGCCCCTTTGATAAAAGTATGACCTTGTCGCTGTACGAGGAAATAAGATTTAAATCATGTGAAACCGATATTATAGATGTGTTTCTTTCACGTGTAAGGGTTTTAAGAAGAGAAAATGTTTCAATTTGATGTGAAATATCAAGATGGGCATTTGGTTCGTCAAGCAAAATGATTTTCGGCTGTTGTGCAAGCGCCCGAGCTATCAAAACCATCTGCCTTTCACCAAAAGATAAAGAGGTCACCGGTTTATCTGCGAGCTCCCTTATATTTGTTAATTCCATAGCTTCAAGGGCTATTCTAATATCCTCCTTGCTTTCAAATCCAATCCCCTTGAGATACGGGTTTCTCCCCATTAAAACAGTTTCCAGCACTGTATATGGAAATGGGAAAAAATTATCCTGAGGAACAAATCCAATAATTTTAGCTAACTCTTTTAACGGATATGAATTTAAACTTCGATTATAAATTAACACTTCCCCCTTATCTGGAATGAGCAGACGCATCAAAATTTTAAGCAATGTTGTCTTCCCCGAGCCGTTGGGACCAATTAAGCTTACAAACTCACCTTGTTCAACTTCAAAACTTATATTTCTAAGAACGGGATCACGACCATAGCTGAAACATATGTTGTTAACTTTAACAATCATAACTTTGAAGTTCATTAAGTAATCTCACCCAAAATTTAAACAAAAATGGAAAATTTTGCAATTCACCTCAACGCCCGCAAATTAACCTTTAATCAAGCCTTCTAACCTTTGCAAAATTCTTAATGCTTATATTAACATAAAATTGAAACGCAAAACCAGATAAATCAGCACTCCCAAAATTCACCTTCCTTCTTTTTTCCTCATCCCCAACTTTCCTTAAAAATGACCATTCGTTAGTTTTCGGGGTCACTTGATAGTATACACTCCCACCAATATTTACATCTGGAGTTATAACAAATTCAAGTCCAGACCCTGCAATTATACCAAGGAACCACGAGCTTGGACTCAATGCATACTTAACGGTATCCGAACCCTTCGTTTTCTTAATTGAAAATTCAAAGTTTGAATAGCTCACGCTTGATTCAAGGGTTAAAGCAAGTCTTCTAAAATAAAATTTTTTCATCAAACCCAAATCAAACCTACCAAATATAGCCATATTAACATCTTCCCCAAAGAACTTTGCCTGAATGGGAATAACTCCTACGCTTCCACTTAACACAAACCAAAATTGCGATATTTGACTCTCAAGAGTTCTACCAATATTGAAATTTACATTGAATCGTCCAGTATATCCGAATTTGCCATAAGATGTTATCTCCAATGTATCATTGTCCACCCCTATTTCGTTCAATTTGAATTTACCAGTTTGAATTTGCACAGGTGGAAGAAATCCAGCTAAAACGAAATCAAAAGGAAACCTTGGTCTTTCCTCAACCATCATTCCGCGCTCTAACCTGCCCCAAAATACGCCACCAATTATGATTTGTGCCCTACTAAATTCAGCATAAACTTTTGTAACCCGGACAAAGCCAACATTTCTTGGTTTTATCTCCCCACTCGGTTGTTCAACCATTTCAACAACATTAAATCCATCGTCAATCCTGATG
>JBKBWH010000226.1:0-3057 GCA_046289115.1 Candidatus Kryptonium sp. | reverse complement strand
AAGCAAGGGTTGGATTATTTATCATCCTTGAATAAAAAACATTTATCGGGGTTCGAAAAATCTCGTTCCCTTCAAGGAAGAACGGTCTCTTTTCCGGATAATAAAGTGCGAATGTAGTGTTAACACTTATTTGATAAGCGTCAGTTTCAACTTGACTAAAATCAGGATTTAAGACGCCCTCAATTGTAAGTTCAGGATTTGGTGAGAATTTAACACCTGCACCAACTCTCGCCTTGACGGGTTCATTTTTAAAACCAAGCGAAGGATCGTTATAGCTTTTAATAGACCCGGTTTGATAGCTCATAATGTAAGGCAAAAACTCAATAAATTTGACCGAAGAAATCCCCTCAAGTCCTGTTAATTTCCCACCCTGGCAAAGAAAACAAGGATTATTTTTATCAAATGGAGTCCATGAGAAAATAAATCTGCTCTCCCGAGGATAATTTCTACCAATTAGTATATTCCACTCCTGATTTTGTCTTTTGGGAAATCTTAAACTCTTAAATGGAATTGCAATCTCAACCGTCCATCCAGAGTCGTTTATAGCCCCTGCTGAATACCACACAAAATCAAAACTAAAATCGCTCGAACTCCCAACTCTCATAGCATCACCTTGAATCCCATAAGGATTAACTGCAACCTCGTAGGCATTTTGATTGTCCCCATATGTATCAATTATCAAAATTATAAAATCATCTTCCCAAATTTTGTCCCTGTCGGTCATCTGAGCCCTTATCTTTGAGGGATCGGTATCGTAACAGATAAAACCAAAGTAAAGATTTTGATTATCATATAAAACCATTGCTGTTGTCCTTTGATGTGCAGGATTATTGTCAGTTATCTGAATCTCATAATTTAACTCAATTTTCTCAGCTTGACTCCAGGAACTTTCATCTAATTTTCCATCAATTTTAATCGACTCTTCAATCTTAAGTGCTTTGACCTTAAAATTATTTTGTGCATTGATTAAAAATAAAGGCACTAAAAAAAGTATCACTGCCTTTTTCATGGCACGCCTCTTTTTTTATTTCATTCACAAAAGTTAATACGCATAAAAGCAACCGTGGTTTCACAACAAGCCAAGGAAAGGTAAAGTTTCAATAGATGGCGGTGGGATTTAAAACAAAAAAAGCGGGCATTAAGCCCGCTTCTACACTGCACGATCAATTAGAACAGAAGATGATAAACTAAGCTTATATTTCTCCCGGGCATCGGTGCAAAGTCTTTTATCATTGAAAGATGATCATAATATGTCTTATTGGTCAAATTCTCAACATTTAAATTTATTTCATGTGCAAACCAACCCAAAACAAATCTAACTCCAAGATGCAAATTAACAATGGCATAACCAGCGGTTCTTGATTCATTTGGGGCAACTTTATTTTGAGATGAAACAGCTTTGAGCTCAACTCCAAAATTATATTTACTTGTTCTATACTCAACACCAGCGATCATTCGCAAAGGTGGGATCATAGGAAGATACTCACCCGTTGCTCTTTTCTTTCCCTCAACGTAGTCAACAAGAAAAGTGCCGGTTAAATTTTTAAATAGCTCATACTCAAATTTTGCCTCAAATCCCCTCAAAAGAGCATTTGTAGATGTGTATTTGTAAATTGGAAGTCCCGAACCGGTATCGGTCTTCCCCGTCGCATATAGATAAATATAATTGTCAATGTAATTTATAAAGCCAGCCATCTCAACATTTGCCCTTGTCGTAAGCCACTTTACCGAAAGGTCAAATTCATTTGAGGTTTCAGTTTTTAAATCCCAATTCCCTATCTCGAAGCTCTGGGTTCCAAGATGTGGTCCATAAGCAAAAAGTTCTTGAAGCGTTGGAATTCTGAAACCTCGCGAAAAGTTGAAAGACAAAACAATCGGATCATAAAGTTTATAAACTAAGCCAGCCGAGCTTGAGAAAACATTAAACCTTTTCTTCACCGCTGGCAAGTCTTCAAATTCCTCTGACTTAACCTGCGCAAAATCATACCTCAACCCTGCCTGCAAAGTCAATCTATCAATTCCAAACTCTTCATATAAAATCAAAGAAGCAAGATAAAATTTAGCATCAGCGTAAAACTTTTCCTCACCTATCGTCTTATAGTCTTGATATAAAAAGCTTGTCCCAATCATACCCGTAAAATTGCCAATTTTACCATGTTTAAACTTCAAATCAGCACCCGTAGTTTTGTTTATAATATGAGTCGCCACTTCATCCTCTTCAATTTCTCTCAGATCATAGTTTGTCTGATTAGCCAACAATTCAATCCCTCCGTCATCGTCAAATTTTATATCTGATTTAAATACCAGCTTATTTCTACTGAACTTAAACCTCGGATGTTCATCTTCCATCACAGGGATACCATAATTCCCGCTGAAATTCCTAAAAGCCAGCCCAGCGCTTAGATTTTTAGTGTGATAAGCAAGCCCAAAGGTTGATGTTAAGTTATCACCATCTGTATTCTCAAGCGTTTTAATTGGTGTTTTTGTATTTCCACTTTTTCTATAGCCAAATTCACCTCTAAAACCAAAATTCCCAATTCCATAATCAATTGCGCCTGAGCCAGCCAAGGCTGAATTTACACTTGAGCCGCTAAACCTAAATGACCCCCTTAGCTTATCATGAACCACCCTTGGTATATCTTCGGAGATTATATTTATCGCACCGCCGACGGCGTTCACACCGTAAAATAAACTCGCCGGTCCACGGATTACCTCAATCCTCTCCACAGAAATTGGATCAAATGAAATAGCGTGATCTGGCGCTAAATCCGAAACATCCCCAATTCTCACTCCATTATCAAGGATGAGAACCCGCGTCCCCGTTAAACCACGAACCACAGGTCTACCAGCTGCAGAACCGCTATACTCAAGATTTATGCCCGGCTCATAAGAAAGTGTCTTCGCAATATTATCCCCCAACCTCAATCCAAGCCTATCTTCATCAAGCACAGCCACCGGTTGATAAATTTCAAATGGGCTTCTCTCACGCATTGTTCCTGTAACGATAACCCCAGGAAGAGAAATAGCTGTCTGTTCAAGTTCAATGTTAACTTCAAC
>JBKBWH010000225.1:0-3067 GCA_046289115.1 Candidatus Kryptonium sp. | reverse complement strand
AATCAAATCTATTGCTGCTTGATAAAGTTTTTGTTCAATGTTCATTTTTTCCCCCCTAACTACCTCTATAACTGATACTTTATCATAGTAACAATAAATAGTGTATTTCGCAATTAAAATTTGGGTTAATCACCAAATTTTGTGATTTAGTGACAAAAAAGAGAAAGCACTGACGAGATCCTGGCAATAATGTTAGTGGAGAAATCAACATTAAGGAGGTCTCGTAAGTGCTTTCGATACCACTAGGATTGCCAGAATTTAAAGTGATTAAACAAGAACTTCATTCCTATGGTTATGCGATTCATGTAGAGAAAACAGAGACACAGGAACGCTGCCCTCATTGTGGGTTTGCCACTTCCACTGTCCACGACAGACGGACAAGAAAAGTACGGGATTTGGCGATTTTCCATCAGCCGGTGTACTTGTTCGTCAAGGTAAAGCGCTATCGGTGCCGGAATTACGAACAGTGCCTGGCACCGTTTATCCGTAAAATATAGGGGACAATTTGATTAAAATCGGGAAATAAGGGAAATGCAAAAGTGGAAAATTGAATTTTGCGGAAAATTTTTATGACAAATGGAGTGAAAAAGTGGGAGGATGAACCGTTTTTCAAGTTGAAAATTTAATTTTTGAAGAGAAAGAGTGATTAAAAGATAAAATAAATTCCAATTGTTTAAATTCAGCCCACTTGATCATGTGGCTGAATAGTTACCATTTTTCAAATTCATCGTTTACCGATTGACCTTTTGCTTTCCCAAAGATAAAATGAAAGACAATTAAAGGAACGAAGGAGTCAGTATTTCTATGCCTAGCTTTCAATATGGCAAGACAACAATAGATTATGTAGTAGAGTATAAGCCAGAAAAGCGGGATGTGACGATATCGGTTGAATGGTTGGAGGGAGTAAAGGTCGTAGCTCCTGAGGGGATAGAGCCTACACTTTTACATTCTATCCTTTATAAAAAAGCTCCATGGATTATTGATAAATGGCAGGCGTTAAATCAAATTTCTGATTGCCCTGCCCCAAAAGAGTTTGTAAGCGGAGAGAAATTTGCTTATTTAGGGCGCAATTATCGATTAAAAGTATATAAAAGCGAGGAAGTTACAAAGCCGGTTCTTATGTTTAAACAAGGGAAATTTATTGCCACGGTGCCACCGCATTTAACAGAAGAAGAAAGAATCTCATTTTTTCAACAAGCGTTCAAAGATTGGTATATTCTGTACGGAGAAATGAAACTACAAGAACGTTTAAAAATTTATTGCCCTAAAATGGGAGTAACCCCTACTAAAATTAAATTAAAAGAACAAAAAATGCGCTGGGGAACATGTACAAACGAAGGAGCCATATATTTAAACTGGAGAATTATGATGGCGCCCGTGCCGATTATCGATTATTTGTTAGTGCATGAATTAGCGCATATTAAATATCCAAATCACTCGAATGATTTTTGGCATTTTGTTAAATCTGTCATGTCGGACTATGAACAAAGAAAAGAATGGTTGCGTGTCAATGGCCCAACGTTAACTTTATAGACGTGGAAAAGAGCCTTACTGTGAAGTAACGGCTCTTTTGTAGTTTTTTATTCTGGAATATATATTTTTTGCAGCGGCAACAACGATCTAGTTTCGTTCGGCATTCTATCGTACCATTGGACAATTAAATTTACTAACTCTTCTAAATCAATAAGCCTGACGTTATGTTGTTTCCCTATATTTTCTGCGGCTGTTGTAAATCCCCCAGTTGATACAAATAAACTATTCGCATCGATTGGATGAGCTCCTAACAATTGTTGAACCTCAGGACCTGACGAAGCTGATTTTCGATGCTTTACCTGTACCTTAATAATCGGCTTTTCAAAACCAAACGCATCTTTATGAGCTAAAATATCGACTCCCCCGTCAGGTCCCTTTTTACTTACTTTCACATTATAGCCCATAGCCTGTAATAATCCAGCAACTAACTCTTGCATTTGCCATGGATCTAATTTATCAACTTTATCTTGAATCATAGTCAATGCTTTTTGAACAAAATCTTCTTTAATAACTTCCTCTTCATTGTCTTCTGGTTCACTTACTACCTGTTCTTTACCGGCTAATAGTCTTTCTAATTCCTCTCCCCAGTCATCTACACGAAAAACCGTAAGAGTAGAGCCAAGGGAGTTTTTTGCCCCTTGTGACAATTGGTCACGTGGAATTTGTTTCTTTTCCCATTTTACATGGATTACATTTGGATAATACTCATCTACAATTGTTTCATCATATTCATGTTCTTTAGTAACTGTTCCTATTAAGTATTCACGTTTGTCTTTAGCATATGTAATAATTCTATCTCCCACTTTAATTTCATGGCTAAATCTCCATACCTGGCTCGCCCAAGTAATACGTGTAGCAGGTTTTTCTTCTTCATAAATCTTATGCGCTTTCTCAATCAAAGCTTCCCTAGTCGAATAGTTTTTTGGGTCTCCAAATTCCGCCCACCCTATCGAAGCAACTCCTTTTTGTTTCCAAACTGGAATGAGTTCATTTTGATCTCCCGCACGTACCATCCACCATTTCATTATAATTACCACCCTTTATAAAAAATTGGAGAGTAAACAATACTCCCCTCTTTACTTTTTATAATGAACCATCGCTAATGACATAATCTGTTGTGTGATGTTTTCTATCTGATCTTTAGGGATAACACTTGCCCGCAACTGCTTCTTAATTTTCTTCCGCATCTCTCGTTTTACATCTTCTTTGTTTACCCAATCAATGACTTGACTTTCCTCGGCAATCATGTCTGTTACAAGATGCGTCAACGCATCGATCGTATCTTTATGTTCTTCGTCTGGAAGAAGCTGTTGGAACAGCTGGTAAAATGGATATTGCTCTCGCGTAAAGCCAAGATTTTGTGCTTGTTGGTTGACGTTTCGCATATCGTTGACCATGCTGCGTAGCTTTTCTACTAATTCTGCGATATCCATCATTTTTTTCCGTCTTGCTTCGATTAATTGCTCGAGCTTTTCTTTTAATGATGTGTAATAAACAGGGTTTTCTTCCAGCTTCACTTTAATCTCATGACGGA
>JBKBWH010000224.1:0-3083 GCA_046289115.1 Candidatus Kryptonium sp. | reverse complement strand
CTGTTTCGTTGATAGAGTGGGCGGAGAAGGTGAGGGAGATTCTGCCTGATTCAAGATATGAGGTCGTTTTGAATTTTGGGTCTAATGAAAACGAAAGGGTAATAGAGATAATTAAGTTATGATTCTTGTGCTTGAGACATCGACTGATTTATGCTCTATATCCGTTATTGCAAATGGAAAAACAAAATCAAAAACTGAAAACAACATCAAGAAGCTACATGCGGAGAAATTAATTTCACTGATAGATCAAACACTTGGGAATATAAATGTGAACCTAGAGTTAATCAGTGCAATTGCTATATCGATTGGTCCGGGTTCTTTCACTGGTTTAAGGGTTGGATTAAGCATTGCGAAGGGTTTATGCTACACCACGGGGAAGCCATTGATTGCTGTGCCCACACTTGATGCGCTTGCTTTGAAAGCAACAAAGGTTTGTAAAATTGTTGAAAGGTATGTAGATGATGATTTGTATATTTGTCCCATTTTAAATGCGAAGCAGAATGATTTTTATTACAGTTTGTATAAATTTCAAGATGGTAAACTTACCAGAACTATGCCATATTTATTTGGAAGTGTGGATGAAATCAAGCGTGAGGTTCGGAAGGGATTTATTTTAATTGGTGATGGAATTGTAAATTTAAAAGAAAATTTTTATAATCAAGATGTAGTCTTAATTGACGACGATGAATTTAATCGACCCGATGCTTCTTATGTAGGCAAGATAGCGGAGGATAAATATAGAATAGGAGATTTTGCCGATATAAATTCTATTGAGCCACTTTATGTAAAAGAGTTCACAATAAAAACAAAATAAAATTTTTTATGTCTTGGTTTAAAAGATTAACTAGGAATATATCAAGCGAAAAAAAGGAGCTTCCTGAGGGGCTTTGGACAAAGTGCGAAGGGTGTGGGGAAATAATACATAAATCGCAACTTGAACTTAACCTGTGGACATGCCACAAATGTAATTATCACTTTAGGATAAGCAGCCACGATTATATAAACATCTTAATTGATAAAGGAACATTTAAAGAAATTGACAAAAAAATTCAATCTGTTGATGTTTTAAATTTCGTTGATACGAAGCCTTACAAAGAGCGATTGAAGGAAGTCATGAAAAAAACCGGATTGAACGAAGCGATAGTCACAGGCGTGGGTAAAATGAATGGAATATCGGTTGTGATCGGAGCGATGGACTTTAGATTCATTGGTGGGAGTATGGGCTCTGTGGTGGGTGAAAAAGTGGCGAGGGCTATTGAAAAAGCGTATAAGACAAAAAATCCATTAATAATTGTGTCTTCAAGCGGTGGTGCGAGGATGATGGAAAGCGCGCTTTCTTTGATGCAAATGGCAAAAACTGCAGCGATGCTAACTAAGTTAGTTGAAGTAAGGATTCCTTACATTTCTGTTTTAACAGATCCTACAACTGGTGGTGTGACAGCAAGTTACGCCATGCTTGGTGATATAAATATAGCTGAACCTGGAGCTTTAATAGGTTTTGCTGGACCGAGGGTTATAAAGCAAGCTACTGGAAAGGATTTGCCAGAAGGATTTCAAAGAGCTGAATTTTTGCTTGAACATGGATTTGTTGATTTAATCGTTCATAGAAAAGAATTAAAGAATAAGATTGTTCAAATTCTTAAACTTATACTTGAGAAGTAGGAAGAAGTTGGAAATTGATAAATTGGGTTGAAATTTAATCAAGGGTAAGCTAAAAGGTAGGAATTGTGGAGGTGCCGGGAGTCGAACCCGGGTCCGGAGATCAGGCACTTAAAACATCTACACACTTAGCCTATCTTTAGAAATTCGCTTTGCTGCTCGGGGATAGGCACCCACAGCAAAGCTATCTCAGGTAGTTTAGCTCGTCATTTCCCCTGAGAACGGAAATAACGAGCGCCTGTCGTTAATCCACGCCCTTTATAGCCTGGACAGGCACAAGCCATAAAGGACGGGCTGCCTTTTTAATTAGGCAGCCAAGGCATATGAATAGTTGGCACTTATTTTTCGCCGTTTGTTTTACGTGCACACGGCAAAAGCACGGTGTGCCGTTTTAAGTACCTCCGATCTCCGTCGAAACCACAACACCCCCAAATTTCAAAGAACGCGAAATTTAAGTTCCTTAATAATATAAACAAGAAATTTGAATTTTCCAAATTGTCTTATTTAATCTAATGTGCATTATGTAAACTTGACATAAAGACACACCTCAGTCCTCACCATCCAGAATCTCTGAGTATACAATTTCTCCCCTATTATCCATTTAGCATTTCCTTGAAATAATTTGGATCCAATTGTTCGCGACGGTGAACGAAATTGATAAAAATTATCCCATGTAAATGATTTGGCATTATCCATTCTCTTTGGACAATTTCTCAAAATTGGTTTAATTTCATTTCTCCATTTACAATTTCACCAAATAAACATTGGCGATTGTGTGTGCATATGGTTATAAAATATGCCCCTGGTTGGGAATAATCATAATGTTTTAGGTGTATGGAACGGCGATGATGTTTCTTTGGATCGTATTTAATCATACCTTTGTGGGGGCGTATGGTGATACACCCCTTATTTATGCAAGATGGATAAAACAGTGATAAGCCTTCTTTGTTTGTTTACTGTGTAGGATACATCGGCATTGTTGATCAAAATTTTACAAACTCTATATCCAACTTTAACGCTTTCCAGCGGGAATGGATCGTATTTTAATCTGTTTATCTCATCGATTAATTCGCCAATTTTAATTAAATCACCTTTGAACAACTCAAGCAACTCCAAAAGCACAGATTCCCTGAATCTTAAATCAAAAGATGGTTCTTCTTCTGATTTCTTTAAAAATGATTTTATCCTTAAGAATTCCTCGTACGGCAAAATGGTTATATATCTTTTGCTTCCGCTCATCAAGTGCACTATTTTATCATCTGAAAATTTAGCCACAAGTAATCCCAAGCTTTTGCTTAAAGTATTCCAGCGTCATTTTTAACCCATCTTTTCTTGGAACTTTCGGCTCCCAGCCGAGTATCTCTCGAGCCCTTGCTATATCTGGTCTTCTAACTTTCGGATCATCGGGTGGAAGTGATTTAAAT
>JBKBWH010000223.1:0-3107 GCA_046289115.1 Candidatus Kryptonium sp. | reverse complement strand
CAATACCAGCACTACACGTGCTGTTTTCTGGCTTTGAAGGATTACTGCTCCCAGTTAGAGGATTACATACACCAAACAAGTGGCACTGATCTGGCTCAGGACAAGTAACTTGACCAGCTGAAGAACAAACTCCTCCTTGACAGGTGTCTTGGGTAGTGCAAAGATCTCCATCAGAGCAAACTGTTCCATTTGGTTTCTGTGGATTGGAGCAGACACCAGTGGAAGGATCGCAAGTTCCAATATCGTAACTTCATCAGGGTTTCCCAAGTTTATGGGATAAACATAGTCAGACATCAAAAGTTTAAAAATTCCCTCAACGAGGTCGTCAATGTAACAAATGCTTCTCGTTTGTTTTCCATCGCCAAACACCGTTATATCTTCACCTTTTAAAGCTTGCGTCATAAATGATGGAATTGCCCTTCCATCGTCGATTCTCATCCTTGGACCGTATGTGTTAAATATCCTTGCAATTCTTGTATCAAGACCATGATATCTATGATAAGCCATTGTCATTGCTTCTGCAAATCTTTTCGCTTCATCGTATACACCGCGTATTCCAATTGGATTGACATTGCCCCAATATTCTTCACTTTGCGGATGCACGAGCGGATCGCCGTAGACTTCGCTTGTTGAAGCCAAAAGAAACCTTGCACCTTTAGCTTTTGCAAGTCCCAATGCTTTGTGTGTCCCAAGCGCACCTACTTTTAAAGTTTGAATTGGATATTTAACATAATCCATTGGGCTTGCTGGTGATGCGAAATGCAAAATGTAATCAACATCCCCGGGGACATAAAGAAATTCGGTGACATCGTATTTTATAAATTTAAACTTTGGATGACCGAAAAGATGGGCTATGTTGTCAAGGTTTCCTGTAATTAAATTATCAAGGCAAATCACCTCATCACCTTCCGCTATAAATCTATCACATAAGTGTGAGCCGATAAATCCAGCTCCTCCAGTTATTACAACGCGAGCCAATTTTACTCTCTTTTGTTTTGATTTAGAGTTTTCACAAAAGTTTTTTAATTACTTAAAAACATCTTAGCCTTTTTCAATAAAAATAATCCTCGGGTTTGAGCTCCGATAATCTCGGCAAGTTTCTATCTTTTTCTGATAAAATTGGGTTTTCAATGGGCCAATTTATTCCTAAATCGGGGTCATTCCATATTATCCCACGCTCATGCTCACGGGAATAAAAATTGTCAACTTTATATTCAACTTCGGCAACATCTGATAAAACAACAAATCCATGGGCAAAACCTTTGGGGATATATAAAATTTTTTTATTTTCCTCCGAAAGTAAAATACCAAACCATTTTTTAAAAGTTGGCGAATTTTTTCTTAAATCAACGACGATGTCGAAAATTTCCCCTTTAATACACCTGACAAGTTTTGACTGGGCAAACGGTTCAATTTGAAAATGTAAACCTCTTAATACACCTTTCACTGATTTTGAGTGATTATCTTGCACAAATTTTTCAGTTATCCCTGCTTTTTCAAACTCCCTGTATGAGTATGTCTCCATGAAAAAGCCACGTTCATCTTCAAATGCAACTGGCTCAATCACGATTAAACCCGGAATACTATCAACATAATTAAATTTGAAAGGCATTGTTCAAGTGAATTTTTACTTTTCACATTTAACGACCTATTCCGTAATATGTAAAACCAATTTTTTTCACTCTCTCGGGGTTATAAATGTTTCTTCCGTCGAAGATAACCGGGGTTCGCATCAGTTTCTTCATATAGTTAAAATCAGGTTCCCTGAACTCCTGCCATTCGGTCACGAGAACAAGCGCATCGGCATTTTTCAAGGCGTCGTATTGATTTGATGCATATTTTATTTTATCTTTAAAAATTTTCTTAGCGTTTGGAATTGCAACGGGATCGAACGCAACAATTTTAACTCCAAACTTTAGAAGTTCATTTATAATTGTAATTGAAGGTGCCTCCCTCATATCATCAGTTTTTGGTTTAAAAGAAAGCCCCCACACGGCGATTTTCTTATCTTTCAAATCTTTTCCAAAATGTTTTTTTATTTTCTCCACAATGATCCGCTTTTGTCTTTCATTTACCTCATACACGGAATTTACAATTTTCAAATTTAAACCATTTTCTTCGCCCATTTTTATTAACGCTTTTACATCCTTGGGAAAACAACTTCCACCCCAACCGACACCTGGAAACAAAAATTTTGGTCCGATCCTGTTATCATATCCAATGGCGATTCTAACCTTTTCAACATCTGCGCCAAGCTTTTCACAAAGGTTTGCTATCTCGTTCATAAATGAAATTCTGGTTGCAAGAAAGGCGTTTGCAGCATATTTAACCATTTCAGCGCTTCTTGTGTCCATAACAAGAATTGGCGCACCTGTTCTAACGAACGGTTCGTAAAGCTCACGAAGAACAGTTTCCGCTTCCCCATTGCTTACACCTATAACAACTCTATCTGGAAACATAAAATCCTGCACCGCATTCCCCTCTTTTAAAAATTCTGGATTTGATGCTACATTGACATCGACTTTATCCCTAAACTTTTCCAATTCCCTATCAATCATTTCTTTTATTTTATCTGCAGTGCCAACCGGAACTGTTGATTTGCTGATTAAAAACTTTTTAACTTTTATGTCAGTTCTTTTTGCTGTTTCGCGCAGTATTTTAGCTATGTTTTTAACAACAGAGAATAAAATGCTGAGATCCGCGTTCCCATCTTTTTTAGATGGCGTTGGAAGGCAGAGAAAAATTATATCGGAATTTTCAACTGCGTAATCGAGTTCCGTTGTAAACTTTAATCTCCCTGATGAAAGGTTTTTCTTTACGATCTCTTCAAGCCCCGGCTCATAAATCGGGATGATTCCTTTTTTTAATTTATTGATTTTAGTTTTGTCAATATCCATACAGATAACATTGTTCCCTACCTCAGCAAAACAAGCACCTGTGACAAGGCCAACATAACCTGTGCCGATTACGGCTATGTTCATTTTTTAACTTTTTTGGTTTGTTTTAAATTTTCATTTATTCCACCGTTACACTTTTCGCCAAATTTCTTGGCTGATCGACATCACAACCTCGCATAACAGCAATGTGATAAGCAAGCAATTGCAATG
>JBKBWH010000222.1:0-3179 GCA_046289115.1 Candidatus Kryptonium sp. | reverse complement strand
CAGTGATTCTAATTCAGCGTTGATATAAGCGTTATCGCCATCGGTAGTGAGGTCAAGGGAGTTTTGCTTGGTGCTTTTTTCGGAAGTTTTTGATGGTTTGTCCATAGGCAAAATAAGTTTTAATTTTAAAACTTATCAACATTTTTATAAAAATTGTGGATAACCTGTGGATAACTCGCCAAGTCAGTTAGCGAAGTTATCAACATTTATTCACATAGTTATCCACATGTTGGCATCAAAAATTTTATTTAAAATTCAATGATTTTTTGGTTTTGGAATCAAAGTTATTCACAACTCCACGAAAAAGAACGATTTAGTGAATTAAAGGTAAAATTTTTACTACACAAAATATGTAAGTTATCCACAAGTTATCAACAGACGAATAAGTTTGTGCCTAATTATTTATAAGCAAAGTTTTTGTTAAACGCAAGGGGGTGGAGAGGTATAGGGTTGTTGAAAGAATTTAATCTTAAGTGTTGTGTTTAGGTTAACCTTTTAACAGTTCGCCAACTTTTCTAAGTAAGGTTACCGCATCAAAGGGTTTTTTGAGGTGAAAAGAAATATTGGGGGGTAATATCTCAATTGGGCTATCCAAACCACTTGTCAATAGAATCTTTACATAAAGAAATCTTTCGGAAAAATTCCGGCGACGCTTTTTATCACGAGTTCTCCATTTTCAAACACCACTATCATCCCTGCATCGGCCTTTGTAACCTCGATCAAGCGATCCAATAAAGTTTGGAGGAGTTCATCAAGCTCAAGCGTGCTTACTATATTCGCGGTGATTTGCGTCAAAGCCTCAAAACATCTCTTTAAATTTTCATACTTACTCCAAATATCGGATCCCAAATTTCCCATGGTATAATAGAAACAGTTGATTCTTCCTCAAAAGCAAAATAATCAAAATTTTATTTAATTCAAAAGTCCAATATTTTTGGAGATTTTTTCTGCTACCTCGCTTATTTCTCCGACTCCATTTATTGATTTTAAGATTCCCTTTTTAGCGTAATATTCAAGAAGAATTTGAGTTGATTCTCTATAAACTTTCAATCGATTTTTTATGACCTCGGGATTATCATCGCTTCTTTGATAAAGTTCACCGCCACATCTTGGGCATTTATTATCCTCTGGAATTTTGTCTATCAAAAGGTTAAAGACCGCTCCGCAATTTTTGCAGACACGCCGGTTTGTCAATCGTTTAATTATTTCGTCATCATCAACTTCTAAGCTTATCACATAGTCAAGTTTTATGTTAAGCTCTTCAAAAATTTTATCAAGCGCTTCTGCTTGTGCTATTGTCCTTGGGAATCCGTCAAGTATGAACCCATTTTTGCATTTTTCAGAGGATAAAACCTCTTTTATTATTCCAATCATCACATCATCTGGGACAAGCTCGCCCTTATCCATAAAGGATTTCGCCTTTAGACCGAGTTCGGTTTGATTTTTAAGCGCTTCTCTCAATATATCTCCTGTTGAGATATGTGGTATGTTCAATTTTTGAGATAAAATTTGGGCTTGGGTTCCTTTTCCGACGCCAGGGGGACCAAAAATTATCAATCTCATCAAATGTTCTCCTTATGTTTTTTTATTGATTTTAATTTAAAATTGCGAGTTGTCCGCAAGCTGCTTTTATATCTTCGCCAGCGTTGTTTCTTATGAATACAGTAAGGTTGCGTTCGCGAAGTTTTTGGGCAAATTCTTCAAGTCTTGGAGAAGGTTTTAAAGCTGGCTCCTTCCGTATAAAATCAATCGGGTGAAATTTCAAGAGATTTATCTTGCATGGGATAACTTTTGCAAGCTCGACGAGTTTTTCAACATCTTCATCTCTATCATTCAAACCATCGAAGAGTATATATTCGTAGGTCACTCTTAAGCCAATTTTGCTATAGTAGTATTTTAATGCGTTAATAAGGGATGAAATTGGGTATTTATTTGCTATTGGTATAAGCTTTGAGCGAAGGTTTTCATTAAGTGTATGAAGTGAGAGCGCAATTTTAACTTTTTTTCCGGTGTTTGCGAATTCTATAATTTTATCGGGAATTCCAACTGTTGAAACAGTTATTTTTCTTGCCCCGATCCTTATACCGTCGTCACTTGTTATTATATCAATTGCTTTGAGAAGATTTTTTAAATTTAGTAGAGGTTCCCCCATTCCCATAAAAACGATGTTGGTAATTCTCCTATCGGCATATCTTTGAGTTTGTATTATTTGGTCGACGATTTCACCAGCTGTCAAATTTCTTTTGAGTCCCATTGCTCCTGTTGCGCAAAATTTACAATCGATTGGGCATCCAACTTGTGTTGAGACGCAAAGCGTAAGGCGGGATTTGTCCGGTATTAAAACACTCTCAATTTTTTCTCCATCTTTTAATTCAAATAGAAATTTTATTGTGCCGTCGCAGTTTGATCTTTCAAATGATAAGAGTTTTAATTCGTTTATTTCAGCTACCTCTTGAAGTTCATCTCTATAGTGTTTTGGCAAGTCGCTCATTTTGGAGAAGCTATCAACTTGCTTATTGTATAGCCATTTGAAGATTTGTTTTGCGCGGAATTTTTCCCATCCAAGTTCAAGCACAAATTTTTCAAGTTCGGGCAAGGTTAAGCCCTTAAGCGATGTTTTCCGAATAGCTTTCATAATAAGTTAGCGGTTAGGGTTAAACGATTTTTTAAAAAATTTATTAATTCTGGCTCTTTTTAGCAAAATTTGTTGCTTAATATTATTCAGCATCTGTATAATATTCTGCACAGGTTGGGCAAGCAATGGCTTTAAATTTAAAGTAAAAGTTGGTTTTTGGCGTGGCATTTATTTTGCATTAAATCTTTTTGAGAAAGTTTGAACAAAATAAAAAGCAAGGTTAAAAGATGAGAGCGTTAATTTTATCGCTTGGATTTGTTGGAATTTTGATATCTGTTTTTGTTCTTATGCGTAGAAGGAAAAAGTTTGTCGGGGATTTTGAAACGGACGAGATTCAATTTGAACTTTATGCTCAATAAAGGAGGAATAAGAAATGTTAAAGATCTTTCTTTTTAATCGAACGAAAATACCGCTTCTTGAAAAAGCATTGGATGCGTATTCTTTGAGGCAGAGGGCGATTGCATCAAATATTGCGAACATAACGACGATAGGATATAAGCGAATTGATGTAAAGTTTGAGGAAGAGCTTAGGAAAAGTTTGGGT
>JBKBWH010000221.1:0-3252 GCA_046289115.1 Candidatus Kryptonium sp. | reverse complement strand
AAGACATTCGATCGAAGTTAAAAACATTTTTGACGGTTATGTTTGTGAAATTGATGCTTTAGAAGTTGGAATGGTATCCCTTATGCTTGGAGCTGGAAGAACAAAAGTTGACGATGTGATCGATCCAAAGGCGGGAATTGTTTTAAGAAAAAAAGTTGGTGATAAAGTTGAATCTGGAGAACAGCTCGCTGTCTTCTACACAGATAGAGATGATGTTATAAAAATTGCGAAGGAACGCTTGGCAAAAGCATTTAAAATAAGCCCTCAAAAGCCAGAGCCTTTAAAACTTGTAAAGACAATAATTGATGACAACGGTGTGAGAAACTGGGAATAAAAAAGGGCAGGCTTTAAGCCTGCCCTTTCTTTAACTCTTCATCAACATATCACTTGAGCAATACCATTTTCTTCGTCGCAACAAAATCATCAGCAGTTAACCTATAGAAGTAGACACCGCTTGCAAGCCCAGAAGCATTGAAATCAACCGTATGTACACCAGCCCTCATATACCCATCTACTAAAACACTTACCCTCTCACCCAAAGCATTGAATACCTCAAGTTTAACCTTTGCATCCCTGGGCAAAGCAAACGCTATCTTTGTGGTAGGATTGAATGGGTTCGGATAGTTCTGATATAGTTCAAACTTAATCGGCACATCATATGTTGGGAATTCAACGCCTGTAATTTTGCTAATTGAAAGCTGCAACAATCTCACAACATATTTCGGATTGTGAACACCATGACTTTCATCCTCAACAACATAGCGGTAGTTCCAAAAAGCTTGCTTTAGCCTAACTGAGTCTGGATCACTTCTAATTTGCTGCCAATCAACTCTTGGTTCACCTCTTGGCGGTAATGCCATAGCAAGTTTTTCAACCAAACCATCAACCTCTTTCATAAATGGTTCAAGAACACCATCCATATCATAGTCATAAGAAGCAATTATATCATCGAACTTGGTTATACCAGTATGGCATGTCACGCAACCAGTTATGTTATCATACTCTTGACCATCGGGAGCAACATACTTCATTTTCCATGTGTGCATTCCAATTTTATCTCTTGCGACATGACCTGTATCTGGAGTTGCGGACATATGACAACCAACACACGAATTTTCAACAAGACGATGCCCAACGCTACTTGGCAAAGTTTCACCCCAGGTGTAACCATTCTGACCAAGGTAAACATCACCCGCTCCAGCATAGTGCGGACCCCAATGTGAGCTAAGACTTACCGTAATATATGTTAAAGCATTCCTGCGATATTTATGGCAATTAACACAAAGTTTTCCTTTGCCAAGGTTAATTTGTGAATAGTTAAATCCATTAGCAAGCGTATCAGCTGATACGGGTGCTTCTCTTAACCCCATTGAGTGCGGATCATGGCAGGTTTGACACACTATCTTAGTGTGGGTGATCGGGCTATAGCCTGAAGCTGCCCTGTTATCAAATTGTTCATTCTTAACAAAACTCACAAAAGCAGATCCATCATGGCAACGAACACAAGTGTTAAGGTCATATCTCTGAATTGGCTGCGCTCCAGCAGCGGTGCTTCTGAAACTATTTGACCAAACAGATTTAGCATGACCTGAGTATTCCCACTGTACATAGCGGTTATGTCTCCACGGTTCATTATGGCATTGAGCACAAACTTCAGGATTCATCGTCTTTGGTTGTGTTCCAGCTCCGAAATGAGCAGGATTTTTCGGACCATGGCAGTTTTCACAACCAATAGTTGCAAGCAGACTTAATCCTTTCTTGTCGGTCGTCAAAAGTGAGTCAAAAAGTCCAGCTCTTGGGGGCTTCCATTGATCCCAGTTAAACCCAAGTTGCGCTGCAACATCATCGAATCCACCGTCGTTTGCCATTGTGTTATAACCCGTTGTGTGACATCTCCAACAGGATGGACCCCAATACGGTCTTAATTGTCCATTCATACCACGTTCAAATACCGTTGCATGATCAGAAGAACTCCACTTAGAATAAACATCGGGGGTTGCACTCTTATGACAAGTTGCACAGTTAAGCGTTTGACTACCTGTGTTTTTCCAATCAACACCTGTGTAATTTGCTGCAATAATTGTAATCGTAGTATCGTCAACACCGTTAACAACTAACTTAACTCGGTATGTTCCGGCAATATCAGGAGTAAATGAAACTAATTGGGCATTTGTGCTGCTCAAAACAGCATTTGAGTTTGCAGGTTTACCAACGATCGACCATTCATAGCTTGTGGCAGGTTTAAAAGCTGTGTCCCCCGAAACATCGTAACCCATAAGCCATACAACTGTGCCAGTCCCAACGACTGATAAACTGGAGGATATACTATCAAGGTTCGCGATTCCCATCCCCTCTAATTCATGCGGGGACATTCCTTTAATTTTGATGTAAGCCTTTTGGGCAAGGAGCGGAAAGCTTAAAAGCAAAAACAGCAGCAATAAAGTTGTTACTTTGGCTTTCATGTTTGTAGCAGACGTTTAGTTTTAAAGACACAAAGATTTATCGCAATTTTTATGCCAATTTAAAAAAACTAAAATTTTTTTAATCTTTGGAACCACAAGTGCTAAAATGCTACAAATTGTGAAAAAGCTGATTGTCGTTTTATTCAACAAACTTAGGGTTAGTTAATTTTTGCTTTCTCCCCTATTTTCTGCAGCATTTTGTCTTTCCATTCTAAAAAATCCCCCTGAATTATATGATTTCTTGCCTCCCTGACAAGCCACAAATAGAAGGCAAGGTTATGGATGGAAGCAAGTTGAAGGGCAAGAATTTCATCTGCGTTAAAAAGATGACGAAGATATGCTCGCGTAAAATTTCTACAAGTGTAACAATCACAATTTTGATCTACAGGTGTAAAATCATCTTTATAAATTGCGTTTTTTATGCTGAACTTACCTTCTCTGGTGTATAATGTTGCATTTCTACCATTTCTTGTCGGTATAACGCAATCAAACATGTCAATCCCCCTTGATATCGCTTCTAAAATATTTTCAGGGGTACCTACTCCCATAAGATATCTTGGTTTATCAACTGGAAGAAGTGAGGCGGTAAATTCAGCTATTTGATACATTGTTTCAACTGGCTCACCCACTGCTAATCCCCCAATTGCATAGCCATCAAAGCCGATTTCAACGGTTCTTTCCAAACTTTCTTTGCGTAGCTCAAGATAACTTGCGCCTTGCACTATTCCGAATAAAGCTTGTCTGCCGCTTAATCCATCTACAGGCAAAAAACCTGTGTCGGCATTTTCTT
>JBKBWH010000220.1:0-3268 GCA_046289115.1 Candidatus Kryptonium sp. | reverse complement strand
GTTACACCTTACACTTTAAAGAAGGGTACACTACCAGAAGAATTAGAAAAGGAAATTTTTGATGCAACTTCTACATTAGTTTCGCTTCCATACAATGATTCATACTATGTTTTCAATGTAAAAAGTGTTCAAAAAGTTGGGTTTGCGTTAAATTGGGTTAGGTTAAGCGTTGATAACATTCCCCATACACCTGATTTTACAAACATTGAAACGCCAATAGATAGGGAAAGTCTCGTCAAAAACTATAATGGTGAAAGTTTCTTTAATGATGTTGAAGATGCATTTTATTTTTCGTTTTCAAAGGAATTTAAATTTGATATAAATTTTGGATGGTCAAGGTATAAAGTTCCAATTTCATTGCCTGTTGGGTTAAATTTTAAGTTGGTGAATCAAAATCTCGGTTTTGAAAAAGGGACGGGATTTGGATTTGATGCGGGCGTTATGTTTAGATTTAGTATGGACGATTTTTTGCAAAAAGAAAATATGGGTGATGTTTCAATTTCACTTGTTCTCAAGGATATCGGAAAAACAAGGATTTCATGGAGCACGAGGAGAGAACACTTCGTCGAGTCGACATTAATGTTCGGTATCTCTTATACTTTGCCTGTTAATTTTATCAATGGGAAAATTACTTTTGCATATGGAAGTCAAAATTCTTATCTTACAGATAAGTCATACGGGATTGAATACGGATACAAGGATTTGCTTTTTGTTCGTTTTGGAAAGAACATTGAAAATTTAACGATTGGCGCTGGTTTAAAGATTGACTTTTTTATAGTTGATTATGCTTTTCTTTTACATGATCTCGGTCCCGTTCACAGGGTGAGCGGTTCTTTAATAATTGACAAAATTTTGAAAAAATTATGAAGTGGAAAATTCAAATAATTTTTTGGATTTCCATTGTGCTTTTTTCGTGCAGTCCAAATCGTGAAAGCTTGCCAGCTCCTGACAGACCTAAAATTTATCCTGTGCCCGATCCTCTATCTGAATCTGATATTGGGAGTGGAGCTATTCCTGAAGTTGACGGGATAAAGATATTATGGAGTAAGGTTACAAATTCATCGGGGTATAAAATTTATCGGGGTGAGATGAAAGGGGATAAAGTTGAATTTAGATTTTATTTTGATGTGAGGGCGCAAGTGGGGGTGTCAGATACATTTTTCATTGATAGAAATGTTGAATTTCGTAAGGTTTATTATTACTATGTTAGGGCATATAACCGTGATAATGTGGAAAGTCAGCCGTCGGATACAATTTCATTTGAACTATATTTAAAGCCGAGATTAATTTCTCCGGGAAATAATTCGGATGTCGATGCGGATACTCTTACATTTAAATGGGACGATCCCAATGGTGGTGGTGATTTTGTGATAAGAGTTAAAAACGCTCAAACTGATGGTTTAATTTGGATGTACAATTATAGAAGTTTTAGCGATTTTTCGGTTAGATTTAACATTGATTCAAAGGCGAGAGAAAATCTTATACCTGGGCGTCAATACAAGTGGCGTGTTGATGGGGTTCAATTTGGGCAAAATGCGGGTTCGAAGTCAAATTGGGGTATTTTTAATGTAAAGTAAAATAAATAACGGAGGTGAACTTAAATTATGTTGAAAAAGATAATTTCGCTTTTGTTAATTTTCACTTCAATTTCGTTTGCCCAACTTTTTGAAAGCGGAACGAGAATTGTAACTGGTGGTGGCTCAAGCGCATATTATTTTGTTGGGAAAACTGGAGAGCTTACAATTACTGTAAATCTTTGGGGATTCGTGAGAAATCCTGGAAGATACGAAGTTCCAAGTTCAACCGATTTAGTTCAGTTAATTTCTTACGGTGGTGGTCCTTTAAAAGAGGCGAAGTTGAAAGATGTTAAGATAATTCGCAGTGCTCGTGAAGATACAACAATTGTAGAAAAGGTTATAAAGATTAATGTTGAGAAAATCATTGAAGACGGTGAGCCAAGTCCGATACTTTTGCCTGGTGATACAGTTGTAGTTCCGGGTGGTTCTATTGATGTGATTAAAGATATACTTGCAATTTTGAGGGATATTGGACTTGCGGCTGGTGGAATTGCGGCAATAATAAATGTTTTGAGAAGATAGAAAGAGTTTAGATATGAAAAAGATAGAAGCCATCATAAGACCGTTTAAACTTGACGATGTGAAGGAAGCTCTTTCTGAAATTGGGGTTCGTGGTATGACGATAACGGAAGTGAAGGGATACGGAAGGCAAAAGGGGCACACGGAGCTTTACAGGGGAGCGGAATATAAGATTGATTTTTTGCCTAAGATAAAGATTGAGATCGTTGCTCCAGATAATATGGTTGACAAAATTGTCAGCACTATAATAAAAGCAGCAAAAACTGGGCAGGTTGGCGATGGGAAGATTTTTATTTATCCAGTTGAGGAAGTTATAAGAGTTAGAACTGAAGAAACGGGAGAGGACGCAATTTAAAGTTGAAACTTTCTCTTTAAATTATTAGATTAAAGAGTGTTAATGATGAAAAAGTAAACACAAGATTAGGAATGGGAAAGGTTATAGCAGTTGCGAACCAAAAGGGTGGGGTTGGTAAAACAACGACAGCTGTAAATGTTGCCGCATATCTTGCTACATTTGGCAAGTTAACGCTTCTAATCGATATTGATCCACAGTCAAACGCTACAAGCTCCCTTGGGGTTGAACCTAATAGTGAAAAGACAATTTACGAAGTTTTGCTTGGCAAGATAAGTGCTAAAGATGCGATTGTTAGCTTTAATGATCCATATTTAAATCTTCTTGAGTTGATCCCAGCGAAAATAGAACTTGTCGGAAGTGAGTATGAACTTATTGAATTTCAAGGGCGTGAGCGAATTCTTAGGGGGGCAATTGAGAGTTTGAGGAATAAGTATGATTACATTTTGATTGATTGTCCACCATCCCTTGGTCTTTTAACTGTAAATGCTTTAACAGCTGCTGATTCCGTTTTGATACCAGTTCAATGTGAGTATTTACCTCTTGAGGGTTTGGGACAGCTTCTTAATACAATCAAAATTGTTAAGGAAAGGTTGAATCCCAAACTTGATATTGAAGGCGTTTTGCTCACGATGTATGATTCAAGATTAAGGTTGTCAAATGAGGTAGCTGAAGAAATAAAAAGATATTTCAAAGATAGAGTTTTCGAAGCCAAAATTCCAAGGAATATAAAGCTGAGCGAGGCACCAAGCCATGGTAAACCAATTTTACTTTACGATGCTAAATCACCTGGAGCAATTTCATATGCAATGGTTGCGGA
>JBKBWH010000021.1:0-14621 GCA_046289115.1 Candidatus Kryptonium sp. | reverse complement strand
CAACCCTTGCCCAGATTGTCATCAACTGGACATTTTCACAACCAGGCATTACAACAGCGATCGTGGGCGCAAGAAATCCAGAACAAGTTGAGGAAAACGCCGGGGCAGTGAACTTTAAACTTACCGAAGAAGAAATCCAAAAAATAAGCGAAGCTTTCGTATGGGAATAACTACCTATTTTAACACAAAATTTATTTTTGTCGTTTTTATCATTTTCAACTTTTCTCTTGCTCAAAGATCCAGCTATTTTCAGCAAAAGGTTGATTACACAATGGATGTCTTCCTTGATACGAAAACACATAAACTCATGGGAAAACAAACGGCGATTTATTACAACAACTCACCAGATACGCTTTGGGAAATTTATTATCATCTTTATTTAAATGCGTTTAAACCCGGCAGTTCAATGCAAATCCGCGGAGATGTCATCAGAAATGGACTTGGCGAAAGAATCAGAGGGATGAAACCCGATGAATACGGTTGGACAAATGTTAAGTTTTTAAAAGCTGACGATGAAGATATTGATTTTGAAATTTTTGACACGATTTTGAAAGCGAAACTTAAAAAACCTCTTGCCCCGGGTCATTCTGTGAAACTTGAAATGGAATTTGAATCTCAAATACCAAAACAAACGCGCAGAAATGGAAGACACAATCGCGAAGGGATTGATTATAGTATGGCTCAATGGTATCCCAAAATTTGCGAGTATGACTTTGAAGGGTGGCACGCAAATCAATACATTGAACGGGAATTTTATGGTGTATGGGGGAACTTTGATGTGAAGATAACTTTGCCATCAGATTACCTTGTTGGAGCAACAGGGGTGGTTCAAAACCCGAACGAAGTTATGTGTGGCTATGAGCTCGGTCCAGTTGATACAGTGATATTCCCCCAACAGTGGAAAAAAGAGTTAAAAACACAGTTTAAAACCTGGCACTTCAAGGCCGAAAATGTTCACGATTTCGCATGGGTTGCGGACAGAGATTACATCCATGAGATAACATGGATGACCCTTGACGATGATACTGTAATAATTCACCTCCTTTACCAACCCGATGTTTATATGTTGTGGCGGGAAACAGGAAAATTTACAAAGGAGATAATAAAACTTTATAGCGAATGGTTTTACAAATATCCCTACAAAAGTTTTACAGTTGCACAGGCTGGCGATGGAGGTATGGAATATCCAATGCTTATAATGATAACAGGACGGCGCGCAAGAACAAGCATGATTGGTATTCTCGCGCATGAGATTGGACACAACTGGTTTTACGGTTTAATCGGAAACAACGAATCAAAAGAGGCATGGATAGATGAGGGCGGAGCGAGTTTCGTGACCCCAAGGGTTTTTAAAAAATTATTAGGCGAGAGATGGAGAAATGATTCTTCTCTGTTTGATAAGCTGTTGAGACCTGAATTTGATATCTTCGGCGGTTATAAAAACTACATAAGATTTTCACAACTTAACTATGAAGAACCAAGCCTTTTACATTCAGATTTCTTTCGTGAGCCAGTTACCTACACAAATGCCGTTTACGGTAAAGCTGCATCAATTTTTGAAATGCTTGAATATGTAGTTGGGGACAGCGTATTTGATCTTATTATGAAGGAATTTTTCAATGAATGGAGTTTCAAGCATCCGACAACAAAAGATTTCGAAAGGGTTGCCGAAAAAGTGAGCGGAACGGAGCTCGATTGGTTTTTCGATCAATGGCTTAAAACCACAAGAAAGTGTGATTATGGCATTGAAAGTTTTTCAGGCAAATGGGTGAATGAAAATGGTTTAAGAAAATATAATATCAAAGTTAAACTGCGCAATTATGGTCAAATTGTTATGCCAATTGACCTTTACATTTATTTTGAAGATGGAACATATCAAAAAGTCATAATACCGCTTGACCTTCAACTTAAGCCGAAGAAAGAACCTAATGCGATAATTCTTCCCCCTTGGTTTTGGGTTAACCCGGTTTATGAATTCGAGCTTTCCTTTGATAAAAAGGTGAAAATGGTGGAAATTGACAGCAGATTAAAACTTAGGGATGTTAACAGGCTAAACAACAGAACTGGTGTTTTAAACAAGGTTCAGATAAAACTACTTGAACAGACGCAATTGAACCCGCCCCTTGAAAGATATTGGTTTAGCATAAGACCATCAATTTGGTTTGCGCAAAGAGATGGAGCAAGACCTGGAATCTTTACAAATGGAGCTTATCTTTTCGATTATCACGAGACAAAACTTGGTTTATGGTTTAACACGAGGACGAAAAATTTTGATTATTTTATAAACTATCGCAACAATACTTTTCCTATACTTGAAAGATTAAGTGGCTTTCAAATTGAAATTTTTAAACTTCATGGCTTGAGAAGGCTCTACTTCGAAATTTTCAAAGATATAAGACCTCTTTATCTAACAGTTCCACCATTTTACAATATCTCACTATTCTTTGAACATACTATGCTTGTCGAAAATAAGCTACCTTTCGTAAATCTGAGGTGGGACCCAGGGAAGTTTAATACGCTTGGATTTACGGCTGGAATAACTCACACAATTGGGAACATAGCTTTATACGGAACTTTTACCCTAAAAACAACATCGGCAAATAGCACTAAAAATTTTACAAAGTTTTCAATCGAAATAAAGCAAAACACAACCTTAAGCAAATTTGAATTCACAACGAGATTTTACTACGCAAACTATTACGGTCAAATGCCCACGCAGGAAAAATTTCATTTCGTTGCAAATCCCTACGAACAATTTTTAAATCAACCTTTTAGAATGATTTACCTAATTGATGAAAAATTTTCCGAAAAAGCGAGACTATTTCTAAAAGGTGGGCTGAACCTGAGAGGTTATTTTGACAGAACTGATACATGGGTTGAAAAAGGGGGAAGCCTAAGCTTTGACTTAACATTTTTAACGCTGAGAAATTTCCCGTTTCTCGGGCAGATAAAATTTTCTGCTTTCGGTGATATAGGTATTATGGTACCAGCACTCCAAGAAGATACAACAAAGGTTTCATACGACTATGGACTTAAATATGATTATGGTTTTGAAATTAAATTTCAACCACTTACATTTATTCCGTCCATCGCTGAAAATTTAGTCGCAGGTTTTAATAGGTTAAGCATAAATATGGTTTTTCCAGTTGGCTTAACTTATGAAAAACCGAGATTGAGATGGGCTATTGAAATAAAAGTTGAAAGATAAATGAAACGAATCTTCTTTACTTTGTTGGCGTTGCTTTTAATTTTCTATCTTGTCGAAAATGCAATTCCAGAGAACAAGTTTGAGCTTAAAGATGAATACCTTGAATACCACGCCTTTTGGGGATTTATAAATCTTGGCAGCATAAAAATTTGGAATGAGACGAACAATGGATATGTCAAGTCGCGATTTAAAATGGATTCAAATCCGTGGCTTTTTTTCATAAGCATTCATTATGAATTTGAAAGTGAATTTAAAATTGACTCATTGCTTGATGCTAAATTTTTAATTTATGAGACAAAAAAGGGGCGGAAAATCGTAACGGTCTTTGAAAAAAAGAACGATAAAATAGTTGCAACACAAAAAGATCTTAAAACAGGGGAAATTCTTGAGGTTATCGAAAAAAATACGAGAAGTTTTTACAATGGGATCGCTGCTTTTTTCTTGACAAGGCAACTTCTTGGAACAAATTTAAACTTCACGATCCCAATTTTAATTCAACTTGATGTTAAAGATGTTGAAATAAGTTTTCCATCCGAAAGCACGAGCGTTAAGTTTCTAAATTCATATGTAAATGTGAAAAAAGTGAAAGGTTTCGTCCCCTTTATCGCTGAGGACATCGCTGGGGTCACAGGTGATTTTATCTCATATTATTCAAACGATTCCGCAAGGATTCCGATTAGAGCGTATTTTAAAACATCGGTTGGCAATGTCAAGGTTGAACTTGTAAAATGGAAACGGGACAACTGGCAACCTACACATTTAGCGGTCAAATAAAAATAATTTTACAATGAAGGCACTTGTAACTGGCGCCACCGGATTTATTGGGAGTCATCTCGTTGATGAACTTTTAAATCGCAATTACGAAATTAGGTGCATCGTTAGGGATACAAGCAATCTAAAATGGCTTGATGGGAAGAATATCGAAATTTTTAAAGGCAGTTTATTTGACATTGATTTCTTGAAAAGAGCAGTTAAAGATGTTGATTATGTCTATCATATCGCTGGTGTGACAAAGGGGAGAGACTATCAAGATTATTATCGCGGTAATGTTGAAACAACGCGGAATTTGTTGGAGGCTTGCTTGGAGAATCAAAACTTAAAAAAATTCGTTCTTGCAAGCAGTTTAGCGGCGGTTGGTCCAGGCGATGACGCTATCCCAGTTGATGAAACAAGACCGTATAATCCGATAACTTCCTACGGAAAAAGCAAAGCCGAGGCTGAAAAAGTGACGCTTTCATTTAAAGACAAATTGCCGATCACGATAGTTCGTCCCCCATCTGTATACGGTCCTCGTGATACATATACATTTGAACTATTCAAATATGTTAAATTCAGTTTCCTTCCGGTTGTCTTGCCTGATGATCAAATTCTAAGTTTGGTTTATGTCTCCGACCTCGTAGATGGATTTATACTTGCTGGAGAAAATGAGAAAGCAGCGGGTGAGATTTATTTTATTTCAAGCGAAAAAATTTACACATGGAAAGAAATAGAAGAAGCAGTTTTAAAAGCGCTTGATAAAAAAGTTTTTCGGATAAAAATTCCAGTTCCGATTCTTTATTCTGTTTCGTTTATCTCTGAATTAATTTTTAAACTTCAGCGGAAAGCATCGCCCCTGAATCTTGAAAAAATAAAAGATGTGAGACAAAAAAATTGGGCTTGTTCAATTGAAAAGGCAAAGAAAGAACTTGGCTATACCCCGAAAGTTTCGCTCGAAGAAGGAATGCGCATCACAATAAATTGGTATGTTGAAAACAAATGGCTTTGAAAAGTTTATATAAAAAATTTTTTGCCCTTGCTTATGATGTTTTTATGTTCCCGCTTGAAAAACTTGGTTTGAAAAAATTAAGAGGAAAAGTTCTAAAGTTTATAAAAGGAGAAACAATACTTGAACTCGGCGTTGGCACAGGACTTAATGCGTTTGCTTATCCAGATGGAATTAAGATTATCGGGGTTGAACGTAAACTTGAAATGATAAAAAGAGCAATTAAGAGAACACAAAAATTAAAAAAGAATGTTGCCATAATCTGTGCTAATGTGGAAATGTTGCCCTTTGGGGATGAGAAATTTGATACGGTCTTTGCAACATTTGTCTTCTGCGAGGTTAAAAATCCAGAAAAGGGATTTGCTGAGATAATCAGAGTCTTAAAACCTGGTGGAAGATTAGTTTTGCTTGAACATGTAAGACCGGATGGAAAATCTTTGTCTAAAATTTTTGATTTCGGCAATAAATTTACCTCTATCTTGGGGGAAAATATCAATCGCACAACCGCGGAAACAGTGCTTAAAGCTGGATTCAAAATTGAAAGGATTGAAAAAATTTCCGATGGGATAGTTAAATTAATAATTGGAACAAAGCCCGATAAAATTCACCGCATCTAAATTCCCCTTCCCTCTTTTACTATTTCTGCAATTGCCTCGCCAATTTTTTCAAGTGGGAGTATACTATCGGCAAGCCCAGCATCAACAATCGCCTTAGGCATACCATAAACCACACATGTTTCCTCATTTTGCGCAATTATATATCCGCCCTTTTCTTTTACCTTCTTCAACCCTTCAAGTCCATCTTTTCCCATCCCTGTCATTATTACTCCAAGAACTTTATCACCAAAAACCTCCGAAGCTGATTCCATCATAACATCAACCGATGGTTTATAAAGCGTGTCTGGTTCATCAACTATTTTAACTATTTTCTCACCAAAAACCTTCTCAAAAATTAAATTTTTCCCGCCCTGCGCTATCAATGCAAGCCTTGGTTGAACTTTATCGCCAGTTTGAGCTTCCCTGACCTCAATTTTGCTTATTGAGTTTAACCTTTCAGCAAGTAATCTTGTAAAGTTCGGGGGCATATGTTGAGCTATAACAATTCCAGTAGGAAAATTTTCGGGTATCCTTGATAAAACTTCTTGAAGCGCAACAGGACCTCCCGTTGAAATACCTATAGCTACAACTTCAAAATTTCTCTTGACATGTTTAAATTTCACATCCCTGGTTGATTCAACCTCATATCTATAAATTTTCCTACGGACATATTTGCTATTTACAATTGACTTTACCTTCTGAATTAACTCATCTTTAATTTTGATTATGTCAAGTGAGACATACGAAAGCTGCTTAGGTATAAAATCAACTGCTCCAAGTTTTAAAGCTTCAAGCGTTGCTTCAGCTCCTTCAGTTGTCAAAGAGCTTACCATTAAAACGGGAACCGGGCATTCTTTCATTATTATCTTTAAAACAGTTAATCCGTCCATTCTCGGCATTTCAACATCAAGCGTGACGATATCAGGTTTAAATGTTTTTATCTTTTCAATCGCCTCAAGCCCATCCCTTGCGGTTGCAACGACTTTTATCTGTGGATCTGATTCAAGCATCATTGCGATTGATTTCCTCATAAATGCAGAATCATCAACAACTAAAACTTTTATTTCACCATTGATGCTCACAAGCGCACCTGTTAAAGTTTTATAAAATCAAATGAGTTCTTCGCTGACATTTTAAAAACTTGAGCCACATCTATAATCAACCTCACCGTTCCATCTCCAAGAATTGTGGCGCCCGCAATTCCTTTGACATTTTTTAAATATGAACCAAGCGATTTTATTACAACTTCTTTTTGACCAATCAAGGCATCAACAACTAAACCAATTTTCTTTTCAGCAAGTCCTAAAACAACGATGTAAAAATTTCTTTTCTCTCTATAGCCGTTTGATTTCAAATTAAAAATTTCCCCTAACCTTACAAGTGGTAAGATTGAATCCCTAAGACGTATTATTTCCTTACCTTTAATTGAATGAACTTGATCAGATTTTACTCTAACGACCTCAACTACTGACGATAATGGAATTATGAAAACTTCACCCGATACATCAACGAGCAATCCTTGAATTATTGCGAGGGTTAAAGGTAATTTCAATATAAATTTAGTTCCAACCCCAGGGGTTGATTGTAGATCAATTATGCCATTTAATTTTGTTATATTTGCTTTAACCACATCAAGTCCAACACCACGCCCTGATATGTTCGTGACTTTGCTTGCGGTGCTGAAACCTGGGATAAAAATGAAATTCAAAATATCTTTATCACTTATTGACATTGCTTCTTGTTCGGTGATAAGATTTTTTTCAATTGCCCTTTTTCTAATTTTATCCGGGTCAATTCCACGACCATCGTCTTCAACGGTTATAACAATATAATTTCCCTCATGTTCAGCTTTTAAAATTATCTTGCCTTTTTCCGGTTTCCCAACCTTAATTCTTTCCTCTGGCGCTTCAATCCCATGGTCAATCGCATTTCTTACTATATGAACGAGCGGGTCATAGATGTACTCGATAACTGATTTATCAACCTCGGTTTCCTCACCGTATATAAAAAGCTCAACCTTTTTATTCATTTCTCTTGAAAGGTCTCTGACCAATCTTGGAAACTTGCTGAAAACCTTAGCTATGGGCAACATTCTGGCGCGCATCACAACACTCTGCAATTCAGAGGTTAAATACTCAATCTGTGAAACCGTATCGATTAACTCCCTCATCGTTGCTTCACCCTCAAATTTCTCAACGACACCCGAAATTATCTGCATCAGTCTATTTCTCCCAAGCACAAGCTCACCCACAAGATTTATCAACTCATCAAGCCGTTCAACATCAATTCTTATTGTTTTATCAATTACCTTTGACTCCCTCCTTTGTAAAACATCCGTTCCACCGCCGATGCTTGAAAATTTTTCATTGTTCTCTATCAGCGTGTCATTTTCAATTAGGTTTTCTTCAACCTTATTTATAACTTCACCGCGAGATATTTTTTCAAGTTTTAAAACGACATTATCTATCTCTATTGGTGTTAAATCTTTCTTTTCAAGTTTTGAAAGCAAAATTTTAAGCAGATCATGCGCTTCTAGCATTACATCCATTATATCCGATCTAACCTTGATTTCACCTTTGCGAAGTTTGTTGAGAACATCTTCAAATTTATGTGTAAGCTCGCTCATTTGTTCAAATCCAATAAAAGATGATGTCCCTTTGATTGTATGAACATACCTAAAGATAGCGTTTAAAAGTTCCAAATCTTCCGGTCTTTTTTCAAGTTCAACAAGTCCACTGTCAAGCTTTTCAAGCAATTCCTTCGTTTCAATTATGAAACTTTCAACTATTTCTTTCATCTCATCATCAAAAATTGCTGGTATAGTCATATGTGGAATACCGTTAATTTTGAGTTATGCTAATTATTTCTCCTCGCCATCAAACAGCTTATCTATCTCTTTCTGAGAAGTAAACTCATCATTTTTAATGATTTCATCAACAACTTTCTGCTTAAGCCCTGATCTATCATATTGTGCCATCGGATTAAACGATTCATCTTTAACCTCAAAAGACTTCTGCTCTGAACTTCTCAACTCAAGATTTGCTAACCTTCTGAGAAGGTTCGTTAATTTCTCTTGAACGGAGCCGATCAAATGGTTAATAGCTGAAATTTGCTGTGCCGTTATATCCTGAAATTGCAAAGCGATCATTATATTGTCCGCGCTTTGCTTTATATATGTTAATTTGTCAAGTGCTTCCTCAAAGCCATTACAATTTTCCAACACCCCATAAAACTTTCTCCACAATTCTTTTGCTTTTTCAATCTCCCCGCTTTCAATACACCTGCCAATCCTTTTAGCCAATCTTCTCTGTTTTTCATAACAACGCCTCATCGCAGATATCGCCCCTTTTATCTCGCCGAAGTTTAAACTCATTTCGTCAAGCGTATCAAGTATTTCTGTTGTTGCCATTTCCGTCGTCTTCGTAACCGTGTCAAGCTGATTTGAAGCCTTCGGAATTTTACTTGAGCTTTCCTCAAGCGATTTATTTATCTCCTCAAGCATTGGACCGACCTCTCTGATGAAATAAAATAATTCCTCGAGAAATGGTATCACCCTTTGACCAAGTATGAAAATTGCTTTTAATTCTTCTATCTCTTTTAGAAGTGAATCAATCTGTTTTATAACTCCCATTCCACCTGATCTCATTGCTTTACCTCCCCATTAAAGTGTTTTTAAAATTTGCTCAATCTTTTCTTTCAAAATTTGTGGTGTAAAAGGTTTAACGATGTAATTATTAACCCTTGCTTGAAGCGCCTCGAGAACATCTTCCTTCATTGCGCGGGTTGTGACCATCAAAATTGGTATGTTGGCAAAATTTGGATCTGAGCGAACTGCTTTTGTGAGCTCAAGCCCGCCCATATTCGGCATGTTCCAGTCAGTTATTATGAAATCAATTTTTTCAGCATAAAGCTTGGCAAGCGCATCTTTACCATCCTCTGCCTCAACTATATCTGTATACCCAATGTTTTTCAAAGCATTTATAACAATTCTTCTCATCGTTGGTGAATCATCAACAACAAGAAATCTAATCTTCCCATCCTCCATAGAGCCTCACCCCTTTTAGTTTAGATATTTTGAAACTTCATACTGAATCCTCTTAACATTAAGGGGCTTAATGATATAGGAATTAGCCCCAAGCTTTAACCCAGTGTCAATGCTTTCTGCATCGGAAAGGGATGACAATATTATTATCGGAATATTTTTGAACCTTTCATCAGAGCGTAATGATTTTATAAGTTCAAACCCATCAAGATTTGGCATGTTTATATCCGTGATTATGAGATCAACAAATCCAGTTCTTGAAAGAATTTCAAACACCTCCATGCCGTCCGAAGCCGTTAAAACTTTATAGCCCATGTTTTCGAGAGCGAGCGAGACAAACTTTCTTATTGTTGGTGAATCGTCAACAATAAGTATTGTTCTTGCCATAGCCTCTCACCTCATTCTTTTTTATATCCAATCGTTTTATCAAAATAAACTACCTTAAATGCCCTCGTCAAATTTCTTAAACTCTCAGAATATCCAACTATAAGATAACCACCCCTGTTCAGCGAATCATAAATCCACGAAACAACCTCACGCCTTGAACTTTCATCGAAGTAGATCAAGACATTTCTTAGCAGAACTAAATCAAAATTTTTCATCATCACCATTTGAAATTTGTCCACCAAATTAATCTGCTTAAACTTAACAAGCCTCTTAACATCTTCAGTTAAATGAAACTCGTCATCGTTTAAAATCTTGAAGTATTTTTTCATATAATTTTCAGGAACATACCGCACCGAGTATCGTTTGTAAATCCCCCTTCTCGCCACATTAAGCACTGCAGCGTTGATGTCCGTGCCAATTATTTCAACATTGACATCCGGATATCTTGGCCTTATCTTTTCAAGGAAAATCATTGCAATCGTATAAGCCTCATCCCCAGTTGAACAACCCGCGCTCCAAATTCGCAAAGTTCTAAAACAATTTCGAGGCTTCGATTCTATAATCCCTGGCAAAATTTCCTTCTCAATCGCATAAAATTGTGCCTCATCGCGGAAAAAATATGTTTCATTTATTGTGATCAACCTGAACAAAATTTCAAGCTCGCTTTCCCGAAACGGCGAATATCTCAGATAATTCAAATAGTCACCATATGTTCTCAAACCAAGCGTCTCAACCCTCGGACGAAGTTTCGATTCGATGAAATACTTCTTGCTCTCCGAAAAATATATGCCCGTAATCCTTGAAATAAAATTTCTCAACTCTAAAAATTCCTCATCGCTTAGCGCCAAACCATCCGTATTTTTTCTCTGAATTAGCATAACAACATTATTAAGGTCTTTATTTTAAACCATCCCAAACCGACATCAAATGTGCCTTTAGAATTGGGTCAGAATCTCTTTTAGCCTCCTGCAGAATCTTCTCAAATATAACTTTGTCAAGTAGCGAAATAAGATTTAAAACTTCGATTTTTTTCTCCGCCCCGACCCTATTAAATATTTCCAATAATCTTTCAAGCACTGAGTTTTTCAACGCAAAATCATCAAAAACTTCCTTAGAATTATAAAGTGTTAACCCCACTAAATTGATAAAGCTTTCGTCGTCAAGGTTGTTTTTAAGTGAAAACAAAATAAACTCCCTTGCCCTCTTATTTACAACTTCAAATGCTTCTTCGGACATTTCACAATTTCTGTTCAAAAGCTGAATGATGAAACTTTTGACCTCATCAAGATCAATCCATTCCGAGGCGAACTTTAAAAAGCAAATTTTAAAGTTTAAATCATCTGTTTCCTCAAAAATTTCCTTGCCTTGTTCAAAAAATAATTTGAAAAGATATTCATCCATTCTAAACTTACACCCCAATCGAGCACATAGTTCAACAACTGCAACAGTTGCCATTTTCCTAACGGCGACATTCTTATCATGGATCAAACCAATTAAAAAATCAATGTATTTTTCATCACCAGCCTTGCCCAGCGCTTCAACTATTGCCCCCTTCAAAATTGGATCATCACTAACTTCAAACATCTCAACTAAAAAATTAGATATAATTTTTTTATCCTTTGCTCTTTTGCCAATCTCTCCAAGAGCTTCAATTATTTGAAGCCGAGCGAATTCAAACTTCGAAAACACAGCCATCAAATCTTTGATCACCTTATCATCACCAATATTTCCAAGCGCTTCAATTACCGATATTACAACATTTGGGTCTGGATCGTTTAACTTCTCCACCAAAAAATCAACAGCCGATTTAATTTTCATTAAACCAATTATATCAATGGCTATCTTTCGAACATCTTTATCCTTATGGGTTGCGAGTTTCAAAATTTGATCAAATGCATCTTCACCAATTTTCAAAAGAAGTTCCGATGCTAAATTCCTCAGTCCGATATCCTTACAATAAATAAGATCACAAATCCCCTCAACAATTTTCTTTTTTGATTTCTCAAACCTGTTAGCGATTAAAACAAGCGTAGTTGCGACCGCATCGCGAACCCCTTTATCTTCGTCTTTTAAAAGGTCAAGCAATTTCCCAAGCACTTCTTCCCTATCACCAAAATTAACGCTCGCCTCAACCGACAACCTTCTCTCATCAGGGTCGAACGAGCTTAAACCCGAAATTATTGTCTCATAAGCCCTACTCATACCTCTTGTAATTTACTTCTTACGATTATCCCCATATCCTCCTCAAAGACAGAATTTCTCATATCAAAGTTTATCTCTTCCTTTGCACCATTTATCTCGATATAAGTATTTTTATACACCGTGCCATAAACAATCAATTTCGCTTTTTCTGCTTTTCTCATATCATCAATCAAATTCTTGCGCAACTTCTCAAGCTGTTGAAGTCGCTTCGGTATCTCATCGCGCCACTTTATAAGATTTTGAAATTGTCTTTCCTGATCCTCAGGAAGTTCACCCCAATCAATCTTTAAACGCGCAAGTGCATATATCTCTGATTTAATTCCTTCAAGATATGACTCAAGCCGTCTTATTTCAACTGTTATCTTTTTTAATTTTTCCGCCTGCTTATCTCTCCTCCCAATGATTATCACTGTTTTTGAATATTCTGCTCCACCGATGCTTTTTGCTTCAACCCCACCTTTACACATTATCGTCCCACCAATTATCACCGCATCCTTTGCTATGACCCTGCCACCACATACAATATTTGCGTTAACCGCTTCACGCTTTATCGTTATATCACCATCGGCAACAAGATTCTGATTAGTTATATATCTCAGCGAAACATTACCGTGAACATAAAGTCGACCCCTACCATAACCAATAAATCCACCACCTATGAGAGCGTTACCTTTAACCTCAACATCAGCATCTTCAATGTTTCCATAAACTTCAAGATTTTTACCCACTTCAACTTTCGCCCCTGATTTTATATCACCCTTAACTATCAATGTCCCAACAAAATTAAGCACTCCGAAACTTACATCAACATTACCCTCAATGCTCAAAATAGGTGAAACCTCAATCGTTCCATCTTCATTGACAACAAGATTTCCATCTGACATAGCAACTATAACAGAACTATCCAACTCCGAAACAGCTACATTTCGACCGAGAAAGACATCAGCTGGTTTTCCCGATTTAGCTTTTAAAATCTCCCCTGTTACCGTAAACCCATCGACACCAAGGGTTGGCGGATAAATTGTTGCTATTTTCTCTCCAGCCTTAACATTTTTAACAAGGGTCTTTCTATTCACATCAAACTCAAAAGAAACATATCCATCTTTCCCATTTATAGCTGGACTGCCCTCGGCTATTAAAAATTCCCCTTCCTTAGGATCGTTAAGCAAAGCTTGAATTTCACTAATTTTAACACCTTGAACGACACCATTTGAATTGACAAAATTTAAAATATCATCAACACATAAATTCTCGATCTCGTTTTTTGATTCAACGATTAAATAGGCTCTGAGTTTGTCCGATGAAATTTTAATTTTCATCTGTTTTAGCATGAACTTCTTTTAAAGATTCCCTTTCTTCAACGCTTAGGACTTTTTCAAGGTCAAGCAAAATTAAAAGTCGTTCTTCTAGCTTCGCTATCCCAGTTATGTATTCGGTATCAACCCCTGAGGAAATAATCTCTGGTGGAGGCTCAACCACCTTCTTTGAAATCCTCAAAACTTCACTTACGCTGTCAACTATAAAACCAACTATCTTGTTATTTAACTCAACCACAATAACTCTGGTATTTTTATCATATTCTTTCTCCCCAAGCCCAAATTTTTTTCTTAAATTCACGACCGGAATAATTTTCCCTCTTAAATTTATCACACCTTCAATGAAGTCTGGTATATTTGGAACATGTGTTATCTGGGTTGGGCGATTTATTTCTTGAACTTGAAGAATGTTTACACCGAATTCCTCGCTCCCGATTTTAAAGCTTACAAGCTGAAGCGCCTCTTCGTAATTTCCTATGTTTATAAGATCCTGAAGGCTCATTTGTTGAACATAAATTTGTTTTTTAACAGATATTTACGAACCATTCCCATCAACCCTTGCGAATTTTTCATATCTTCTACCATCAATTATCTCACCAATGTTAAATCGCATAACTATTTGTCTCAACTTCTCCGTAAGTTTGCTTAAATCATCAACTGCCATTGCAATTTGATGAACGCCTGCTGATGTCTGTTCAGCAATTGAACTTATTGATTCAATCGCTTTGCTTATGTCTTCACTAACTCTTGATTGCTCTTTATTTGCTCGCGATATCTCGGAGATTAAGCCAGCAACATCTTCTGCGTTTTGGACAATTTGCTTAAGCGCAAGATTCGCTTTATCCGCAAGCTGAATTCCTGTTTCGGCAACCTCCACCCCTGATTTCATTATCTGGACAACCTCGTTTGTATCATTTTGTATTTTCTTAATCATATCACTTATTTCTTTGGTAGCTTTCATAGTTCTTTCAGCTAGTTTTCTAACTTCGTCCGCAACAACCGCAAATCCGCGCCCTTGTTCACCCGCGCGAGCTGCTTCAATTGCTGCGTTAAGCGCGAGAAGATTGGTCTGATCCGCGATATCTTCAATCACATCAATTATTTCACC
>JBKBWH010000219.1:0-3318 GCA_046289115.1 Candidatus Kryptonium sp. | reverse complement strand
CCCATCCTGAGTCAAGTTTGCCTCAAGATATTTCAAGTTAACAGAATTAGGATAAACTTTTTTCAAACTGTCCAAAGCAGTTTTAACTGCAGCAACATTCCCAACTCTTAAAAGATAAATGTAACCACTTATGTCAACCTCTTGAGCAAAGGCAAAACTAATTAGTAGAGGGAGCAGGGATATTTTTAGGATTGTTTTTTTCATGGAGAATTTTAACTATATCACCAAATAAAGTTGCGGATGTCGCCTTGTTTATACGCACGATAACATAATCGCCCGGTTTTACTTCATCAATTCGGGGGAAGATGACAACTTTGTTTGTGTCCGTCCTGCCCATCCATTGTTCAGATGAGCGTTTGCTTTCACCTTCAATAAGAACTTCAACCTCACTTCCTATCATAGCTTGGTTAATTTCATGAGAAATCTTTTGCTGAAGTTCAATTATCTCATTTAATCTTCTTATCTTAACCTCGTCGGGAACATCATCACCCATTTCGTATGCTTTCGTTCCCTCCCTTGGTGAATACTTAAACATAAAAGCACCATCAAATCTAACCTCCTCAAGCAAACTCAATGTCATCTTATGATCTTCCTCTGTTTCAGTTGGGAAACCAGCAATTATATCGGTTGACAAGCTAACCCCTGGAATTATTTCCCTTATCTTTCTAACAAGATCAAGATAGTGCTTTCTATCGTAGGTTCTATTCATCAATTGAAGTATTCTATCCGAACCTGATTGCACGGGAAGATGAATATAGTTGCAAATGTTCGGATGTTCAGCGATCGTTTTAATTAATTTATCTGACATATCTTTCGGATGAGATGTAGTGAACCTAACTCTCATATTTCTATCAACTTGTGCGACAGCGGAAAGCAAATCAGCGAAGTCATAACTTCCATCTCTATAAGAGTTAACATTTTGCCCAAGCAGTGTGACTTCCCTATAACCTTGAGCGGAGAGCATCTCAACCTCTTTAACTATGCTCTCAAGCGGTCTGCTTCTTTCCCTTCCCCTCGTGAATGGAACGACGCAAAAAGTGCAAAATTTATCACATCCCCTCATAACCGTAATCCAAGCGCTTATCCCCTCCGTCCTTAGCGGAGTTATATCATCATAAGTTTCAACTTTTGACAATCTCACCGCAATTCCCTTATGTCCTGCGAACGCATCGTTTACAAGTTGTGGAAGCTTCCTATACTCATCTGGACCGACAACTATATCTGCAAGGTTTTCTTCTTCTATCAATCTTTTCTTCAATCTCTCCGCCATGCAACCCAAAACCCCAATGACCAAATTTGGATTTCGCTTCTTATACTTTAAAAACGAACTTAACCTACCTATCACCCTTTGCTCAGCATGTTCCCTTACGCTACAAGTGTTTACAAGAATCACATCAGCTCTTGAAGCATCATCGGTGAGCATATAACCATGGTTTTTCATAATTCCAAGAACGATTTCAGAGTCCGCAAGATTCATCTGACAGCCGTATGTCTCTATGTAAATTTTCCTCGTCTCAGCCATTCCCGAAAAAATTTTTATTGGTTTTTGATGAGTCATCGTTGTATGTAAATTTACAAAAACATAGCTCGAAAAACAAGGTTTCTCATTTCACCGGCTCTGGAATTTTTTCCTTGGTCAACTCTTCTCTGAGTTTGAAAAAATACTTGAAAGTTAAAACCACAACTCCAATTGCGAGAGATAACAATAGCACATCGGTTATCACCAGCGTTAAATTTTTCGACTCTATATATCTTTTCAAAAGAATAAAAAGCGAAGTTATCGTCGTCAGGATCATAAATCCAGCTGGAATAGCAGCGAAATACGCTTTGATTGACTTATGTGCAAACCATGCCGTCACAGCTACAAGCGTAAGAGCAGCTAAAAGTTGATTTGCCGAGCCAAATATCGGCCAAATCTTTTGATAACCATTCGTAAAAGCAAGCAACGCAGTCAAAGCTATGCCAAGTATTGAGTTGAAAACTCTTGAGTTTAAAATCGCCGGTTTCTTTTTGAATAAAACATTCCACAACTCCTCAAAAAAGTATCTCATCAACCTGAAGAGAGTGTCTATCGTCGTTATTAAAAATCCTTCAAGCATTAAAATTCCAAATATAGTTCCATACGAAATGGGTAGCCCAATGCCTGTGTTAAGCACTTTCCCAACGCTTACTGCAAAAGCAAGTGGAGCATTTCCTTGTTTCAAATGACCATCTTGCATAGGCCACACAAGCTCTTTATAATGTTCAAAGTCAAGAGCACCAAGCATCGTAAAAGCAACTGTTAATCCAAGCAGGGATTCGAGAAGCATCGCACCGTATCCGATAAGATGAGTATGTTTTTCATTAGCAATTTGCTTTGATGTTGTCCCAGTGGCGATCAATGAATGAGCACCCGAAACAGCACCACAGGCAATGGTCACAAATAAAAATGGCCAGATAAACCCAATAGCCTCCATTGACTCATAATTTATATTAAAAGCGGGCGCTTGAATCTTCACCCCTGCAAAGCCACTCCCAATAATCCCCAAAACTAAACTAAAAAGACCGATATATAAAAAATGAACATTTGTAAAATCACGAGGCTGTAAAATTATCCAAACAGGAATCCACGATGCGAAGAAAGAATAAAAAAGAATTATCACCATCCATAACTTGGGGTCAAGTGTAATAGGATATTCAAACCCAATGAGCACCGAAAATAAGGCTATCCCCAAAGCCAAGATACTTGCAATATATGTTTTCACATGCTTTCTATAAAGCAAATAACCAACTAGCGGAGCCAGCAGTGTTATAATTATAACCGAAGTTGAAGCTATGCCACCTATCTTGCCGTGAACTTCACCATTTATAATCGTGGTTTTTAAAAGCGTTTGATCTGGTGGAAGACCTAATTTTGAAATTGGATAATAAGATGTCAAAGCTATCGCAGTAAGTTGAAGGAAAGCAGAATTTACAAGCATTATAAGCAAAATTGTAAAGGAAAGAAAGAAAGCAAAGCCAGCGTTTCCAAGTGTCTTCCTTGCTATGTGTGCAATTGAACGACCATTTTCCCTAACGCTTACAAATAAAGCAGAAAAATCGTGAACCGCACCGATGAAAATTACCCCAATCAAAAGCCACAGCCAAACTGGAACAAAACCATAAATCAACGCAAGAGTCGGACCAACGATTGGTCCAGCTGCTGCAATTGAAGCGTAATGATGACCAAGCAAAACTATCGGCTTAGCTGGAACATAATCAACCCCATCATTTATGCGAACCGCTGGAGTTGGAATTTCTGGATTTACTCCAGCTTTGCGAGCCACATATCTTCCCCAT
>JBKBWH010000218.1:0-3371 GCA_046289115.1 Candidatus Kryptonium sp. | reverse complement strand
AATCAATCTGCGAACCCTCAACCATTAAGAAAAATCCATCTTTATCCCTTGATAAAAATTCTATCGCTTTCTTCACCATCTCCGCAAGCGTTGGCTTTCTATTTGGTGCGTAAGGCGGATGATTTTCAGCAAATAAACCAATTAACTTGTTAACTTTGTTAATGTTAAGGCTGTAAAATTCCTCCGGCTTTGAAATGTAGGTATACCCACGCTTTCTCATAACTTCAATTAAATTTTGTCCATCCTCCCTTCTACCTCCCTCCGACTTCGGTAAAAACCAACCCCAACCAGAACCAAGATAAATATCAGCATTCGCCTCCTTTGCAATCTGCTCTGCTATCTCAATTTGCATATTTCTGTGCGGGACATGAGCTACAAACGCAGCTGGAGTTGCATGAGTTATCGCACAAACGACAACAATTCCCGTTGATTTACCAATTTTACTCGCATATTCAAGAACAGTTTCCCTCCTTTCACCATTACAATCAATCCCAATGCTGACATTTTTTGTTTTATATCCAGTGCTCATCGCAGTCGCTCCAGCAGCTGAATCAGTAACATATTCATCGCATGAATGCGTAGTTAAAAGACCTATAACCTTCATCCTTTCAAGATTTAACTGACCTTTGAAGGTTTTTCCAGCGCTTATCTGTGCAAGACCCATCCCATCGCCGATCATCAAAATTATATTTTTCGGCTTTATCAATTGCTGCGCATACAAGTTCAACGCAAAAATTAACAAAAAGAAAAAGAGCAAAAGTTTAAAGCGCCTCACTTCACCCTCTCGTTTTGTTTTTGAAGTAAAAGATCAGAATATGAAACTTTTATAAAGTCTTCCTGCCTTATGGCAAACTTGTTTATCAAAAACTTCATCAAATTTTCGGATTGTTTCTCATCACCATTATAAATTACCTCAAACTCTATAAAATTCCCAAGCTCGGAAACGCTATCAATATGAATTCTCGCGTTTTTAAAAATGTAAACTTTCCTCCTTTTCTCAACGATGCTCTTAACACCCAAAGCCTTCGCAAGCATATTCTTTAAATTTTCCGGATCACTTAACTTAACAATTTCATAATCGCTCCATCTCTCAAACTCATCCTCAACCCTGCGGTAAAAGATAAGCTCTGCAAGCCCTGAATTAAATTCTCTCAACTTTAATCTTCCATTTTTAACATTAAAATAGGTATCAATTTGAAAAAATTCACCCTCAAAGGTTGCTCCAATCTCAATGGCAACTTTCTCCGCAGCGGAAGAGCTATTTATCCTTGCCTTTACTTCCAAATTTCTCGGCATCCCAAAGATTTCATTTACTTTAAAAGTGAAACCTTTTGCAACTTTGAAAAAATTATTTTGCCATCTCTAAAAGCGTTCATCCTACATAGATAAACACCACTTGCAACCTCCGCACCTCGTTCATCCTTCCCATCCCAATAAATTTGATATACACCGCTTTGATGAAGCCCCGTAACAATTTTCTTCACTTCCCTTCCCATAAGGTCAAAAATTCTTATATCAACGAAAGCTGCCTCCGAAACACTATACTTAAAATTAACCGCCGAATTAAATGGGTTCGGAAACCCAGGGGAAAGAGCATATTCCCTTGCTATCAGCTCAACCTCAACACTTGTAATAACCAAACTAGATGGCTGACTTTCATTTTTCAACCGATCAAGCGATGTCACAACATAGGTATAAATTTTTGATGTATCGGGTATTTTATCTGTATAAAGATTAAGCGATAATGCAGATGGGACAATTGCTATTATATTCGCTGGATCGTTTATATTAACCATCCCATCCCCCTCGCTTCTATAAACAACATAGTAAGATGGTTTTTCACCATCACTTGCCGGCTCAGGATTAGACCAAACAAGTTGCCAAACATCCGAAGATATTTTCCTTATTGACAATCCAACCGGTGGATTGGGTGGAACGCTATCTTTCCAGAACATCGATGGAACGATGGCAAATGTTTTATACTGATTTAACTTCAGCGAATCAATATAGTTTTTTGCATTTGTATATCTGAAAATGATATTCCCCTTGGTTGCTATACTTCTTGTAAAATTTATTTCATCGGAGATTTCGCTGTAAGGATTATCACCATAAATTCCAATGTAAACATGTTTGCCCCACATATTTGCATTCCAATCTTGCGCTATGACCCTGAAGTCATAATCTGAACCGATGTTCCAATAAACCTGCGGCGCATGATAATCAATAATTCCAACTTGAGCCCACTTTCTCGGGTCGCTCCTTCCATCGCGATAAATATCAAAAAACGCCTGTTTTATTGGAAGCAACCAACCTTTATATATCCCAGGAGTTGTCGCGCCAACTTTAACCCACGGTTTTAATTTTTTAACCGTATCATAAGCTGCTCTCACAAATCTTTCAATTGAAAGCCGTGCAAAATCATCTCTTGACAAACTATATGGATTTCCGTTCACGGTATCGCTTCTATTAGAGAAATAATAATTAAACGAATCACCGTAAGTGTAAGCCCCCGGAAAGCGAATGTAATCAAAATGGATTGCATCAATATCGTAATTTTTTACAAGCTCAACGACAACGCTTACAAGATAATTTCTTACAAAAGGATTTGCTGGATCAAGCCAGATAAGTTTAAAACCATCGCTTGGGATTAACCACTCACCCTGTGAATTTTTTGCAAAAAGCTTCGTATTCCAACGGTTATTTTCGTCAATTGCAAGATGTCTCGGTTGCGAAATAGCTAAACGATAACTTGTGTCAGGCAATGTCAAAAGATTATAAACATTAATCCATGCGTGAACCTCAATCCCATATTGTTTTGCTTTTTGAATTAGATATTTCAACGGGTCGTAAAACTGTGGTGGATTTTCCTTTGTCCCAGGCGGTGTGCCAAGATTTGGATATAATGTTCCATCTTGATCTACCATCAAAGGTGAGGTAAGATATGAAGCCCATGGAACTAAACTTGATTCATAATACGCTTGACCGCGTGCGAGCACTTGAAAAATTATAGCGTTAAATTTTCCATACCTTGCAAATTCAACGATACCATCAAGCTCTTGTTTCTGTTGAGAAGCCAAAATGGAAAGAGGAAAGTCAAGACGACTCGCCGCAACCCACAATCCTCGAAATTCAAACTTTGGCTGAGCAACTAATGAAACAGCAAACAAAAAAACGAAGTAAATGTGCTTCACAATTATACCAAATTTGTTTTATTGCTTTAATTTAACCCAAGCCACCCCAATTCTGCAAGCAAAATGGAAAAATAATTTCAACTATTTCTTAACCATCTGAATATGACCGTATCTAATTCGGTAATAGCCCCTGCTATCGCTTTTTAGATACATATTTTTTAATCTGCTCGCGTATCCAAT
>JBKBWH010000217.1:0-3374 GCA_046289115.1 Candidatus Kryptonium sp. | reverse complement strand
CCGTGTCGACCTCTGTTTTTCTTTGCGAGAGCGCAATTTTTAAAATTCCAACGAAGAAAACAGGAATTAGTTCCTTTAGCATTTTTACTTATCTATTTTTTAGTTTGACTTGTCATTGTTTTTATTTTCTATCAAGGACTTCTCTGACTTTCAGGGCAATTGCCTCGTAGGAATATGGTTTTTGAATCAGATCAAAACCTTTGAGGTCTAAATTTAACCCATTTAGGCTGTATCCAGTTGCGAAGATTATCTTAACCGATGGCTTTATTTTTACAATTTCCTTCATTGCCTCGTGGCCATTTAAAATTGGCATAACTATATCAAGGAAGACAAGGTCTATTTCGTTGGCTTTTTCTTTGAATATCTCAACAGCTTCAAGTCCATTTACAGCAGAATAAACTTTATAACCGAGACTTTGCAAAATGTCTATCACGGTTGTTCTTAGCTTTTCCTCATCTTCTGCTATAAGGATTGTCTCAGTGCCACCCCTTATTTCAGCTTTACTTTCTTCTTTAATTTCTTGTTCTTCCTCTTCTTCATAAACTGCTGGGAAGTAAACTCTGAAAGTTGTTCCTTGATTGACTTCACTATAAACATTTATAAATCCACCATGTTGTTTCACAATTCCATAGACTATTGAAAGCCCAAGTCCTGTTCCTTGTTCTTTTGTTGTGAAAAATGGTTCAAAGATCCTTGGGAGTATCTCTTTGCTTATTCCAACTCCGGTGTCAGACACTGAAAGAACAACATACTCACCCGGTCTTGCTTCAAGGTGATAATCACAGTATTCCTGATCGATATATCTTGCGTATGTCTCAATTATTATCTTTCCTGCTTCGGGGATTGCATCTTGTGCGTTAATTATAAGGTTTAAAAGGAGTTGATTTATCAACGCGGAATCAACTTTGACATTTGGAAGTTTTGGTGCAAGTATGAGTTCAATTTTAATGTTTTCGCGAAGGGCTTTAAGCATAACTTTAGTGAAATCATTTACTATGCTATTTAAGTCGCTTATTTTCATTACAGCTGGTTGTTCTCTACTAAATATCAAAAGCTTTCTTGTAAACTCACCTGTTTTTCTTATTGTATTTTCAATCTCTGCGAATTTTTCCTTTACTTTCTCGACATCACCCTGGCCGAGAAGCCGCTTTGCAAGCTGTGCGTTCCCAAGTATGACTGTTAAAGCATTGTTGATGTCATGCACAATACCCGCTGTTAATCTCCCAAGTGCATCCATCTTTTGGGATTGTAAAAGTTGTTGCTCGAGCGTTTTAATTTTTGTCACATCACGAAGTATCCCTTGATAAGCAATTATGTTGCCTCTTTCATCATATATAGGTGTTGCTGTGTCATAAACTATAAGTTTACGACCATCTTTTGTCTTTAGATGTAGTTCGTAATCTTTTATATATCCTTGCCTTTCAATAGCTTCAAGATTTTTCTTTCTATCTTCTGGGTTTTCGTATAGTTCTGTTGCTATATCAACTTTTAAAATTTCCTCCTTTGACGAATATCCAAAAAGTTCAACAAACGCAGGGTTTACATCCACAAGCTTTCCTTCGGGTGTGCTTATGTAAATTGGGTCCTTTGAATCCTCAAATAATTTTCTATATCTTTGCTCTGATTCGCGGAGTGCTTTTTCGTTTTCGCTTCTTTGGATTGTAAGCCCAAGTATATCTGCAAATGTTTTTATGGCATCGATTTCCGTTTCATCCCATTCTCTTTCCATTTTGCAGTCATTTAAGCTTATGAACCCCCACCATTTATCACCTGCGAATATAGGGACAGCGACTATGGATTTAACGCCAAGAAAGCTCAAGAACAAATACTCCCTGAAGGGGAAATTTTTGATAAGACCATGTATAACATCCTTGCTTCCAAGGACATCAACCCATCTTTCAAATCCACTTAACTTATATGATATGTTTTGTAGTTGTGAATCTTCTATTTGCTTTTCCGAATTTGAGGAATACCACCTTGCAACCAAGCTCGTTGTAAGTTCTCCGTTTTTTTCTTGGTTTTTAAATACATAAACAGAACTTACTTCCGCTGACTCTCCAAGGGCTTCAATAAGTTTACCTATCTCTTTTTCCCAATCAATCGTTTTAATTAAAACGCCTGCCGAATAGTTTATCACCTTCAAAACTTTCTCTCTCTTTAAAAGCTTTTGTTCCGTTTCTTTAAGCGTGGTTATGTCAAAAATTATTCCAATTGTTTTGATGGCTTTTCCAGTTTCATCGCGAATTATATAAGCATAATCAAGGCAATAAATGGAACTACCATCTTTTCTTTTAATTCTATATTCTATTTCAAGTGTTGAGGCGGTGCCTTTTATCGCATCGCTGATTTTTGACATAATGGAGTCGACTTCATCAGGGTGAACGAATTCCTGCCAGCTAAGTTTTCTTTCTTTAATCTCTTCTTTTTTTATACCGAAGATAGCCTCAAGATCCCCTTCCCATGTTGTCGTATTGCTCTCAAGGTCCCATTCGTAGACGACTTCTTTCATCGCAAGGACTATCTTCTCAAATTTCTCCTTCCAGTTTGTGAGCTCAATTTCAATTAATTTTCTTCCTATCGCAAGAGATATCTGTATTGCTATTGCGAGAATTAAAGTTATCTCTCTTTGTGTGAATTCATGCGGTTGCTCATAATAAATCATAAACTTCCCAAGAAGTTTCCCTTTAAAAACAAGCGGTATGAATCCAAGTGCCCTAATCTCTTCATTTAAAATTATCTTTTTTAAGTTCTCGTCAAGGGTTTTATCTTTCTCTACATTGCTTATAAAAATTGGTTGTGGATTAGGGTCATCTGGTTTCCATGGCGAGTGTCCTTCAACTGCTTTTCTATAATTTTCAGATAAGCCAATCCATGCTTTAAATCTCATGACACCATCGGGGTCAAATAAAAGAATGGATGCTTTATTTATATTTAAAGCTTTTGTGATTCCATCCAATGCTCGTTGATAGACCTCTTCAATTGATTCGGCTCGTATAACTGTATTTGTAATCTCGTAAAGTATTTCAGTTATAAAATGTTGCTGTTCGAGTTCTGCGGTAATCTTAAGTTGTTTTGCGAGCTCATGTCTTAATTTTTGCGAAGGTATATAGGCAAGAACTGCAAAAATGAAAAAAATGGCTATATAAGATATCAAAATTATGACTCTTTGAAGTTCCGAGATTTGAAATGTGATAAGTGTGGGATGGTAAAGGATTCTAAATGTTTCAAGTATATAAAGAAGTATAACTGCGACCGAACTTAAAGCTGCGAGCGTTAACGCTCTCCTCATTCCTCCGAAAATTCCATTGAAAACTATGACGATTAGATAAAGAAAACCCACAAATGTAAAAGATAATCCACCCGCATAATAAACG
>JBKBWH010000216.1:0-3407 GCA_046289115.1 Candidatus Kryptonium sp. | reverse complement strand
CCACCTTCTTCACACTTTCAGGATTTATGAACTTGATTTTCCCTTTTTCAATTATTTCATCGCCAAATTTATCCCCGATGAAGTACATAGTTACAAAGCCAAGCGTACTGCCCAAAACAGCGGAAACAAGAGTGAGAGTAAAATCAGTCTTCCCAAGCCCAGACAAAGAAGCGCAAAAGACAACGATGACATCGCTTGGTGAAGGTGGAAAAACATTTTCAATATAAGCAAAGAAAAAAACCACAAGGTAAATCCATATATTGTCAATGCTTAAAATGAAATCCAGAATCTGTTTCGTTTCCATCACTCGTCTATTTTTGATTTTATTAAAACAACAACAAAACAAGCAATAGCGTCTCCCTTTCCTATCGCATCAAATTTCTCGTTTCTTTTCGGTTTGATGGAAATTTTATCAGGGGAGATTTCCAAAATTGAAGATATTTTCTTTTTCATCTCTCCAACAAATGGAGAAAGTTTAACCTCCTCAAGTATCACGGTTGAATCAATATTTACTATTTCAAAGTTTTCTTCATCGAGAATTTTTTTAACATCTTTAAGGAAGATCTCACTTCTTGCATCTTTATATTTTTCATCCGTATCTGGAAATAACTCTCCGATGTTTCCAAACCCTAAGGCGCCAAGCAAGGCATCGCAAATCGCATGAATTAACACATCACCATCCGAATGTCCAAGCGAACCTTTGGCAGATGGAATCTCAACTCCGCCAATGTAAAGTTTTCGTCCCTCGACAAGTGGATGTATGTCATAGCCAATTCCAACTCTCAAAATTAAAACCAGCCTTTTATTTCAAAAGATTTATATTTAGATTCGTAAGGTTTCCAAGTTATTTGGACATCTTCAACCTGTGCATACCTTGGTCCAACTTTGACAAGTTTTATGAGCTCTTCAACAAGCGAACGTTCTCCTTCAACTTCGATCTCAACATCTCCATTGCTTAGATTTCTCGTCCACCCCTTCAACCCGAGATGATTAGCATGTTTTTGAACGAACCATCTAAATCCGACCCCTTGAACAAGACCTTTAACGATTATATGTGCGCAAACATAGTCCCCGGACATAGCTTTTTAAGAAATCTTTGTTTTCAATCTATCAACGCTAATTTTAAACATCTCTTCAAATCTTTCCGCAGGTCCACCAAATTGAATGAAATCATCTTTCCCGCCACCTCTACCACCAGTTGAGTTTAAAATCTCGTTCAAAATCTCCCTTAAATTTATTTCAACATCACTTGACCTTGCCATTATAAAATTTGAACCGCCAAATTTAGAAGCAAGAATCGAAATGGTTTTGGGATTTTGGATTAACTTGCGAGCCAAAATTTTTAACTCATCAATGTTTCTATTTTCAAAACTTACACTAACAAAATTTATCCCGTTTACCTTTTCCGAATCCTGAACCAATCTCTCGGCTTCGAATTCAATTAATCTCTCCGTCAGGAAATTTATCAACCTTTGTTTTTCCTTTTGTGCTTCAAGAATTTTATTCACTTGCTCAACGAGCTCCGAATCACGAACGCTTAAAAGCGCAACAAGTTCATTCGAAACTTTATTTTTTATCTGATAATCCCTTAACGCCCTCACACCGCAAACAAATTCAACCCTTGTTAATCCACCCTTGACCCTTTCCCACCTTTTAACTTTTATTAATCCTATTTCGCCAGTCCTTGAAACATGCGTCCCACCACAAGGAGAGTAATCAAAATTTCTTACTTCAATAATTCTAACCGTGCCAGATACCTTAGGTGGTTTTCTCAAAGGGAATTTTGAGATCTCCGAATCGTCAACGAAATGAATTTTAACCTCCCTGTTCTCCCAGACGATTTGATTAGCCAAAAATTCAATCTCATGAACTTTATCGTAATTTAAAGTTTCAATATCAAGATCAATCGTCCCAATGTCATCCCCAAGCCTTGATGATACAGTCTCGCAATTTAGCAAAACCTCAAAAGCCCTTGAAAGTATATGTTGACCTGTATGCTGTTGCATATTTGAAAATCTCCTATCCCAATCAATCTGACACTCAGCTTCACCGATTGATAAATTCCCATCAATTATATGCAAAATTTCACCATCTTCCGTCTCTATAACATCGACAACTTTTGCATTGTTAATTAATCCCGTATCATGTTCCTGCCCCCCTGATGTCGGATAAAAATAAGTTTTATCAAGTATGATTGCGGTTTGTCCATTGTAATTTTTAACATCTATCACACTTGCTTTAAACTTCGCGGTGTAACTATCGGTGTAGTAAAGTTTGCGCGTCATCGAGGTCCAGATTTTTTATTAAATTTACACGCTGCGGAGTTGATTTTCAAGAATTAAAGGAACCCCAAGTCAAACGAGTTTGTTGAAAATTTTGACAAAGTTACTCAACAATAAAATTTGGAGGTGCTACGATGCGGTCAACGAAACTTTTTCTTACTTTCCTTATTCCTTTGCTTGCTATCTTTTTCTTTTCATCCCTTCCAGCCCAGCAGAAAACCGAAGCCAAAAAGATAACCTTTAAAGGTGAGGTCCTTGATCTCGCTTGTTATATCGCTGGGGGGAAGAAAGGAGTTGAACATAAAAAATGTGCAGATATGTGCATTAAAGGGGGTGCACCGATTGGAATTTTAACGGAGGATGGAAAAGCATATCTTATAGTTGAGAACCATTCAAAACCGGAACCATATGAAAAGCTGAAAAATTACGCAGCTGAAAAAGTAACGGTAACAGGTGTTTTATATCAGCGTGGCGGTTTGCCCGGGATTGTAATTGAATCTGTTGAACCATCGAAATAATTTTTATAAGGGGCAGGTTTTTAACCTGCCCTTTTTAATAAAATTGTAAATGAAGATGAAACGAAGTATTTGGTTGTTTATTATACTTGCCATTGTATCTATACTGATCATCTTTTGGTTCATCATAACTCATCCTAATCATACACCTGTATGGAAGGGTAGAGAAGTTGCTCTTAAATATGGCTGTTTTAATTGTCATGGTTTTGAAGGACAAGGAGGCATACAGAACCCTGGATATCGCTATCATGAAATCCCATCATGGCAGGGTGGAACAGTAATGATGTTTATCCTAAGTGAAGATGAATTAAAAGAATGGATTCTCCATGGAAAGCCTAAAAGATTACAAAATACCGAGCATGGTGGGATTATAAAAATGCCAGCATACGAAAATATTATTTCAGAAAGGGAGCTAAACTATTTAATTTCCTACCTTAATGCGGTTATGGAATTGATCGAAATAAATGATGACAGCGCAAAAATTGGCTATGAGATAGCAAAGAAATCAGGTTGCTTTGGCTGCCATGGTCCCTATGGTATGGGCGGTATGCCAAACAAAAGTTCGTTCAAAGGTTATATACCTGGATGGGATGGGAAAGATTTCAAAGAC
>JBKBWH010000215.1:0-3415 GCA_046289115.1 Candidatus Kryptonium sp. | reverse complement strand
GGGGAGCCAATTCAACATCCGATGATAACGAAAAGCGTCGAACGGGCACAAAAGAAAGTTGAACAAAATAACTTTGCCATAAGAAAAAGATTACTTGAATACGACGATGTTTTGAACAAACAGAGGGAAGTTGTTTATAGTTTGAGAAGACACGCACTTTTAGGAGAACGCCTTGAAGATGACCTTCTTGATATGTTAATTGACTACATTGAAGATACAGTTGAAAAATATTACGCTACCCTTGATTACCAAGGTTTGAAAGATGAATTGATAAGAACACTTTTAATTGATTTAAGGATCACCCCGGATGAGTTTGAAAAATTTGGGAAAGAAGGTCTAAAAGAAAAGATTTACGATGAAGCCCTTAAGTTTTATACCCAGAAGAAAGAACAGCTTGGTGAAGAATTGATGTTTGCCCTGATGAAGATGGCAATGCTTCAGGTGATAGATCAAAGATGGCAAGAGCATTTGAGAGAGATGGATGAATTAAGGGAGGGGATCCATCTTCGTGCATATGCTCAAAAAGACCCACTTGTGGAGTACAAAACCGAAGCATTTGAAATGTTTATGGAGATGATGAGAAAGATAAGAAGTGGTGTCTTAAGTATAGTTTTCAGAATGTTTCCTGTTGTCCCTGAGGAAGTCGTTGAGAGGAGACCAAGAAGACCGAGAAGAGAACAACTCAATCTCGTTCATCAAGAGTCAATTGGTATGGGGTTAAAAGTAATGGCTGGTGAGACTGATGTTGCGACTGCCGTTAAACCAGATGTCAAATTAAAGCCGATAAAAGTTACGCAAAAGGTTGGTCGCAACGACCCATGTCCATGCGGTAGCGGTAAAAAGTATAAACACTGCCACGGTAAAATATAGCGGATGAAAAGATGAAAGTTTTGAAATTTATCCCTTTCTTCTTTTTCTTTTTTAACTTCGCCAATGGGCAGGGAGTCTTTAACTTAATTGACCACGGCTCTACAAAGGAAATTGAAATTAAAATTGATAGACCTGAAATAAAAGAAGTTGAAATCAGTGGAAGGAAATACTCAATCGTCGTTCTTAAAAATTATGAAAATGTTTCAATCCTGCCGAATTTTCTGCCTTACTACAGTTTTCTTTTATCAGCCACTCCGAATGCAAAAATTGAACTCATTCAGTATGAATTTGATGAATTTGATTTGAGTTTACCTCTGCCAAATCTCAAAGAAAGAGCTTTCCCAGATAGCGTCGAATTTAATGATGACTTTTCTTTGGAGGGGAAAATTTATGATTTTGTTTACCTCGGGAAGCTTAGAGGGGTTGATGTTTTTAATCTTGTCGTTTTTCCCTTCAGGGTTTATGGGCAAAGGTTAGAATATCTCACAAGTGCAAAGTTTATCGTTTCATCGGGGGTTATTTCAAGGCTTGATGATAAAGCGATTTTCTCATCTCCAAAGATAAACAGATTTGACATTAATTTTAGTTTTCATCAATCAGCGGTTGAGTTTGAGTATAAAATTTTTGTGAGGAGAGATGGGGTTTATAAGATAACTTACGAAGATTTGAAAAGCGCTGGGATTGATCTTAAAGGGGTTCAAGCATCAAGGTTGAGGATTAAAAACAATGGTGTTGAGATACCTATTTATGTTTATTCAGGTGGAGATGGGGTTTTTAATGAGGGTGATTATATCGAGTTTTATGCGGAGCGAAGGAAAAACAACTATTCAAATGGGCGAGAAGATCTTTACAATGATCCATTTACAGATGTAAATGTATATTTTCTTGAGGTTGGTGAAAAGGATGGTTTAAGGTTAGCTGAGGAGACCGGTGCAAGGTTTTTTAAAAATTTTATCGACCTTCGTGGTGCTTCGTTTTATTCAACAATTCATTTTGAAAAGGATTTTATCTTTGAACGTTTAAAAGATGTTGATGTTGATTTAACCTATGATGTTAGAGATCATTGGTTCTGGGCACTTCTCAACTCAAATCAACAGGTTGATTTTGATATTCATATACCTACGCCAGACCAGTTAAGTTTAGATAACATTAAAGTAAAGGTCGCATTTCACGGGATAACTTCAACTCCATCTCTTAATCCGGAACACATAGCGAATGTTTTTATAAACAATCGAAGAATTTTAATAACGCAATGGAATAGACAATCAATTAATATCGCATCTTCCGAAGATTTTGGTTATCCAGTTGCAAATAATGTTTTGAGACATGGGACAAACAAAGTTACAGTTTTCAATGCAAGTGAAGGTAAAATAGCGAATACAACGTTTGCTGTTAATTGGTTTGAGATAACTTATAGACGACTTTATCAAGCAGATGGTGATGAAATTAAATTTAGAATTCCCCCCGAATATACAAGAGGTTATTTCAGGTTTGAACTTTTTGGGTTTAAAAATCCCAACATAAGCATTTACAGAATTGGAACCTCAAAAATTTCAAATGTTGAGATCGTAAAGGTCAAGGATGAAGAACTCGGTGAAAATTATCATGCAATTTTCTACGCCAATGTTTTATCACAAGATATAGAGTTCATCGCCGTAAGTGAAAATGCAAAACTTAAACCAGATAGCATTGCGAAGGACTTAAAAACAAATTTAAAAAGCCCAGCTAACTCGTTTGATTATTTAATCGTCACACATCCTCTGCTGTATGATAAAAGCAAAGATGTAAATGATGTCCAACATCCGTTAAACAAACTTAAAAGTCTGTATGAATCCAAAGGCTTGAGCGTAAAGATAATAAGCGTTGATGATATTTACGACGAGTTTAACAATGGCATTAAAAGTCCCTATGCTATAAAAGAATTTTTGAAGTACGCATATTTTAATTGGGTCAAGTCACCGACCTATGTGCTTTTGGCTGGGGGTGCAGTTTATGACAATCGGAATTATCCAAACTTTGACTTGGTCCCAACGATGTTTTACCAGTCCTATTCATACGGCGCGACATCCGCTGATGCGTGGTTTACATTTATCGAGGGGGATGATTATTTGGGAGATATTTTGTTGGGGCGATTGCCCGTTAGAGAGAGACAGGAACTCGAAGATGCGGTTGATAAAATAATCTCTTTTTGGTCTCAAAAACCTCAAAGCTGGAATAGAAATGTTTTGATGATAGCGGGGGAAGGAAGGGAGTTCGAATCGCAAACAGACCACCTTGTGATGAATGTCTTACCTAAGTATCTTAACATAAATCGTTTGTATGTAATTGCTGGTTCGCCTTTTTCTGGTGGCACATCAAAACTTTTAAATTATTTTTCAGAGGGGCAGGTGCTCATAAACTTTGTCGGTCACGGTGGTGGAGCTATATGGGCTGATAACGGTTTGTTGAAAAATGAAGATATCCCTAAACTGTCAAACAATGATAAATATCCATTCATCACAAGCATGACATGTTTTTCGGGAGCGTTTGAGTATCCATATAGAAC
>JBKBWH010000214.1:0-3464 GCA_046289115.1 Candidatus Kryptonium sp. | reverse complement strand
AAGCACAGTCCCAACATCATAAATATCAACCTCTTTTTCAAATCCGGTTAACTGTTTTCTTAATATAGCGGATATTTCATCCGGCCTAATTTCGACCGTTGCCATAACATTCTACCTTTGTTTTCTTTTTAACTCCCATAAATCAATTGTTCGCGCAAAAGTTGAATTCTTCTTTTTATGCTTGCATCGTAAACCGTATCTCCAATTCTTATAATAATCCCACCAATTATCGATGGATCAACTTTATAAATTGCTTTAACTTTTTTCGCTCGCGTCAATTCAAGAACCTTCTTCTCAACATCATTTTTCTCAGTGCTGTTAAGTTCCACCACAGTCACAATCTCTGCAGTCACCGCCCCAACTTTCTCGTCATATAGTTCTTGATACACCTTGACGATATCATGAAGCAAATCTTCACGTTTCTTTTCAACCAGAAGAAGTATAAATTTCAAAATTATCGGATCAACACGACTATCAACAAAAATTTCTTGAATTATCTCTCTCTTTTTGTCCTCTTTAATTATCGGGCTTTTCAAGAAAAGCTGAAGATCACGCGAACTTCTTATCATCGAATCAATTAACTGAACATCTTGTGTAATTCGATCAAGCTTTTTAAGCTCCTCTGCGATCTCAATCAATGCCTTCGCATATCTTTTAGCTACCCTTATATTTGCCATCTATCACCTCAAGCTCTTTTTTCAGAAGAAATTTCTTGGAGATACTTTTCAACAAGTTTTTTATGTTTCTGCTCATTCAAAGTCTCCCCGATCAATTTTGATGCTACCTGAATTGCAAGATCAACCACCTGAGTTCTCAATTGTAACATTGCCTGTTCCCGATGTCTTTCAATTTCTTCCTTTGCTCTTTCAATCATCATATCTGCTTCCTTTCTTGCCTTCTCCAATATCTCGGCACGTATTCTCTCAGCTGTTTCCCTGCCATCGCGAATTATTTTTTGTACCTCTTCCTCGGCGCGCGCAAGATTGCGCTTGTTTTCTTCCATCAATCTCTCTGCTTCTTCCCTTGCCCTTTGAGCATCCTCAAGAGCCTTCTTTATGCTTTCCTCACGCCTCGTCAACGCTTCGATTATCGGTCCCCAAGCTACCTTTTTTAAAATTGCGACAAGAATCAAAAATGTAATTATCGTCCATATCGCAACACCTGGATTTACCTCAAGCATACTTTAAAAAATTTTTTATTTTAACGCAAGAATGATGCATATAACCTCAGCGAAAAGAGTGACACCTTCTATCAAAGCAGCTGAAATTATCATTGATGTTCTAACTTCACCTGCAACTTCAGGTTGACGACCGCTTGCTTCCATTGTTGCAGCTGCAAGTTTACTTATTCCATATGCAGCACCTATAACTGATAAAGCTGCTCCGAAACCACCTGCAATGTGTGCTAATTCTGGCATTTTTTCCTCCTTTTGTTTTTGTTTTTTTATTTAATGTTGATGTATTGAAAGACCCACAAATAATGCCGTAAGCATTGTGAAAATATACGCTTGTATAAATGCAACTAATATCTCAAGAAAGTTTATAAAAATTGCAAAAGCAATCGAAATTGGAGCTACAAGAACACTCTTGAAAACGAAGATTAAACCGATCAAAGCCAAGATGACAATATGCCCCGCTGTCATATTCGCAAACAAACGAACAGTCAAAGCAAAAGCCTTAGCAAAAAGCCCAAGAAACTCAACTATGAACATAACCGGCGCAACAAATCCAGGTACACCATGCGGAACAAGTCCTTTATAATACCCAATTAAACCATGCTTTCTTATTCCAGCGATCTGAATTAAAATAAAAGATAAAAATGCAAGCCCGCCTGTAACAGCAAGATTTCCAGTCGCAGTTGCACCATAAGGAATTAAACCAAAAAGGTTGCATAAAAGGATGAAAAAGAAAAGCGTCAAGAAATAATGAAGATATCTTAACCCTTCTTTACCAATCACAGATAAAATTATTTCATCTCGAATGAAAACTACAAAAACCTCAACCAAATTCGCTAATCCATGCGGCACAATGCTTTTTTTGTAACTTCTGGCAACTAAAGACAAAACTACAATAAGGATAATTGAAACAAGCCACATAAAGAAAACATGCTTTGTAATCGAAAGGTCTATTGTTACACCCCCAATGTGAATCGGTGGAAATTGTGGAAGAGTTATATGCCCAAATGGTTCAAGATCAATCGTCCTTGAATCAGATATATGATGAAGCATCCAATTTGAACTCTCTCCACCGCCATGAGAGGCTTCAGAATGCTTCAAAGTATCAGCTACCACAGCTAAATTACTAAGCCACACCTCCCTCAAAACTCCCTTTTTGTTGTCAATTTACTTAAAAAGAAAACTTCAATCCCAAGGAAAACGAAGTAAAATAAAAGCAAAGATATAACAAGCCCATAAATTTCAAAGTTTAAAATTTTCAGCAAGACCAAAATCACTCCCGCGAGCACGAATAATCTAACTCCCATACTTCCTATTGTTAACTTCAAAAATTCCTTATTTGGTTTCGCCATCCCTCGCTTCAAAATAATGATACCAACAATTGAATTGAGGACGCTTATCAAAGAACCAACGATAAACGATTTTATGAATTCCACACTTGTAAATTTAAAAAGCGGATATGAAATTAACAACCATACAAACACAACAGCAACCAGAGCGTAAGCCAGAAATCTTTTAACATCAATCTGCATCATGCTTTCTATTTCTTTTTGAAAGTTCAAGCACAGCCTTTATAAAATTATACATCCCCACAACTATGCCAAGCGTCGCACCGACAATCATCCACAAAGGTGCTGTCCCATAATGATCATCAATTAATTTCCCTATGAACCAAAACACTACAACGGTTATCGCAAGCTGCAAACCAAGCCCACTATACGGAGCCATTTCCTTTACAGCACGACCTATACCACGGAACGCTCCTTCCTTTTTCTCTTCATTTGACATTTTAGGTAACTTTGTTAACTGTTGAAACGCTCGTCATCACACACTTACCATCGAATATCGCTCCCTCATCAACCACAAGCTTTGAGGCTTTAATGTCACCTTTTATAACTGCTTTGCTTTCAAATACAAGCTTCTCAGCGACAACAATTGTCCCATTCACCTTCCCACTTATGATGGCGCTTTTAGCCTCGATGTCTCCGTGCACTTCCCCAGTTGCTCCAATCGTCAAATTACCATTAACATGAATGTTACCATTCACCTTCCCATCGATTCGCATACTGCCCTGACTTACAATCTTACCTTCAATCACCGTCCCATTTGCAATGATATTAATCTCAACATTTGAACCTTTTCCTTCCTTGTTCCCACCGATTAAAGCCATTGATCTTTATCCAGTCTTTAATTTGGTATATAATATTTTGGATTTAACGGCTTTCCATTCCGCCACAGCTCAAAATGTAAGTGTGGTTCATATCCTGTCTTCCCCGTTTTTCCAACGAGG
>JBKBWH010000213.1:0-3465 GCA_046289115.1 Candidatus Kryptonium sp. | reverse complement strand
CCATATTTTTGAGACATCTCTTTAAGTTGACTAATAAATTCAGCTCTTGCCAATATAGAAGCTGAGGCAACAGCTGGATCAATTTCAGCTCTATGCATTTGAACTAACTCGATTTCCCTTCCCTTTTTCATCAACGCATTTAGAAGATATGATTCATCGCCAAAACGATCTGAAATTGCTTTTCTAACATTTAGATTTTTCCTTTCAGATTCTTCAAGGAGATTTTCTATCACTCGCGCATGTCCCCAAGCAAGCAAACGGTTGAGGTTTAAATTTTTTGTAAGTTCATTATATCTTCTGGGTTTGATGATGACGATGTTGTAGATGCAAGATTTTTTTATCTCATCGGCAAGTTCAAGGACTCTCTTATCGGACAATTTCTTTGAATCTTTAACTCCAAGTTTTAAAAGTTCTTCGTTTAACACTTCATTTGACACAACCCCTGCGATCACAAGTGGTCCGAAAAAATCACCTTTTCCAGACTCATCGATTCCGATGTAAAATTCCATAACAATGGATGAAAAAATTTTTTCAAAAGTTAATAAAGTTTTCAGATTTTAACAAAGTAATTTAATGCGAGAATTTGCAAAACAGAAGAAAATTTTCTATATTTGTAATGCCTTCATGGTGAGTATAGCTCAACCGGTCAGAGCGCCAGGTTGTGGCCCTGGAGGTTGCGGGTTCGAGCCCCGCTACTCACCCTCATAAAAGCCCCCATCGTCTAGAGGCCTAGGACACAGGCTTTTCAAGCCTGGAACGCGGGTTCGAATCCCGCTGGGGGCGCTACAGTTTATAAGCAATGTAAAGCGTGACAACACCAAATGTTAACCTCCACATTTCAACCTCTCTAAATCCAACTTCGCTTAAAATTCTTACAAAATCCATACCCTCTGGAAATCTTAACACCGATTCGGGCAAATATGTATATGCGTCATTATGTTTTGAGACAATTTTACCGATGATTGGAAGAACCCGGCGAAAGTAGAAAAGATAAGCTTGTTTCAATGGTGGTTTCGGGAGCGAAAACTCAAGAACCGCAAGCTTACCCCCATCTTTTAAAACTCTGTGAATTTCTCTTAGTCCTTTCTCAAGGGAAGAAAAATTTCGCACCCCGAAGGCGACAAGGCAGACATCAAACACACTTTCTTTGAACGGCAAATTTTCAGCCTCGGCACATAAAAGAGATAAACTATTTACCCTTTTTCTTCTTGCCTTCTCACCAAAAATTTTGAGCATATTTATGGAAACATCAACACCAACTACTTTAATTTTACCTTTTTTATAAGCCGAAAGTGAAAAATCACCAGTTCCACAAGCTATATCGACAATTCTCTCGGAACCAGATAGATTTAACTTATTAACAGCAAATCTTCGCCAATAGATATCAAACCCAAAGCTTAAAAGATGATTAAGTAAATCATATCTTTTTGCGATAGCGTTGAACATTTGCTTTACATATCTTCTCTTCAGTTTACCCTGCGTGATGTAGTTTTGATCAAAAACCTTCATTAATATCAGTTAAAGTAAGTTTTTGCAAAATATAACAGAATAAAACCATTAAAAACAAAAAAGGCGTGGCAAAAGCCACGCCTTCTTTTAATTTTTCTCCATAAATTTAAAAGTTTCACAAGTTCGGATTCGCATCCTTCTCACGTCTTCCAAGTGGGAAGTAAGCCATTCTATCCTGCAAGAATGGATCTTTAAATCTTCTCAAATCCTGCAAATACATTCCCTCAAGGAAGAATTCCCTCTTTCTCTCCTCACGAATTAAATTGAGCAAACTCGGGAGGTCAGCCACAACCGTATCACTCAATCCAACTGCACGACGATTTTTATTAATCTCACTTAACGCAGAAGTTATATTACCTTGTGAATGGAAATACTCAGCTCTTATAAGATTAGCCTCTTGCCATTCTACAATTGGAATATCCGCTGCGCGAGTTGGGTATTTTCTTTGTCTCCAATATGGTCTTCCAGCAGTTGGCTTCTCGACAGGCACCCTAGGATCACCTTCAATTTGATGTCTCGGTCCAACAGCGACCTCAGGTCTATCATAAGCATAGATATACACAAGATTGTTTTCCCTAGAGGTATTTTCAGAATAAACAGCGTCAAATTTAAGGCCCGTAAACAATGCTTCGTTTGCTACATCACTATATGCTCCTGACAAATCACCTTTATGCAATTTTGCTCTTGCTCTTCCAAGGTAAGCGATGGCTTTAACGTGAGCCGGGGTCAATGTCTGATGCCCATTTTTAAACGTTCTTGCTGAAGGTAATCCATCAACTATATTGATTACCTCAGTAAAGTGAGAGATAGCCCTGTTATAAATAGAATCCCTTGAGAGTAACGGACCACCATCAATCGGTGAGCCATCCCACATATCTGCAAGATGGATCAACGCAAATCCAGCATAAATGCGCGCCATTGCGTATTCAATCATCTTGCGCGCAGAATCTTCGCCAACTATTTGTTTTATTCTTTCAGCCCCATTTTCTGCAACCCATCTCGCCCTCTGTAAAAAGCCATACCAATTTTCCATAGTTATATTGTTATCTTGAACATTACCATCATGCATTTCTCTAAATGTTGGAAATGACCCTATATGAATAAGTTCATTGCTCAATAATCCAGAGCAAATTATTGTCCAATGATACTGATCGGCGAAATCCGCCGCTATACCAGTAACTATTGCAGGTATAGCTGTAGGTTGATTAAGATTTTCATCCGTTATTTGGTTTGGGTTTTCTACCTGAAGCAATCCTTTGCAGCCGACATAAAGAAGTATTAAAACAATTGGGATAATTACCTTTAAAACTTTCATTTTCATAGAACTTCCTCCTTATAAAATTTGTTTTTAAAAGCGGGCGATAAAAACGCCCGCCTTATCGTTTAAAATTCAACATTTAGAGTAAAGATATATCTAGTAGATTGTGGCAAAGTTAAGAAATCGGTACCTTGATTAAGATTTGGACCTGGACCTGCGTAGTTAACTTGCGGATCAGGTCCTCCATACTTTGTCCAAAGCGCTATATTTCTCGCTGAGAAGGATAAAGTAACTCTCCTTGAGGCAAATAATCTTGCAAACCCTGTCGGCAAAGTATATGAAATACCGACCTCACGCAATCTAACGAAATCACCTTTTTGAACCCACAAATCATCCGCCCTCCACTCATACTTCATCCATTCTTTTAATGCTTGTTCAAGCTCAACCGTATCCCTTGCCATAAACACTTTCTGCTGAGCCTCAATCTCCGGAACATAAGTATTATACCTAACCATGAACCTCGCAGTATTGTTATACACATAAAACTTAGTTGCCCATTCAACGAAAGCATAAATACTTATTCTTCTAAATAAAGTTAAAGTCGCAGAAACTGAACCATTTAACTTCGGATATGCGTTGCCAAGAAATTCTTTTTCTGTTCCAACCTCAACAGCAGTACTTGCAATTGCGTTCATTAT
>JBKBWH010000212.1:0-3471 GCA_046289115.1 Candidatus Kryptonium sp. | reverse complement strand
CCCCAAGTTGAACTGGTTGCTCCGTGAGTCGGAAATTAAGCTCAAGATTTTGACCAAGAGCAAGCATTACATTTTCTCTCCTCTGCTGAGCATAACCAACATATGAAACAGTAATTGTGTAAGGTCCACCAACTCTCAATCCAACAAGATTATAATGCCCATCAACCCTTGAAATTGTTCCATAAACCGTTCCACTTGGTTCATGGACAGCAATAACATTAGCCCCAGGGAGAGGCTCACCTGTTTGAGTTGTTACAACCCCACTTATGCTTGCAGTTGTGATGCCTTGTCCCAAAAGAATGGAGGGAACTAAAATAAACAAAGCTAATAACATCAAATGCTTCATTGGAAGCACCTGTTTTTGTTTTAGTTAATTTAACTCGCTCAAAATTAAAAAAAGGAACCTAAATTTCAAATTAAGAAAATGTTAAAATTCCGTTAAACTCTTCATCTTAAACCAAACATCGCAACCGACATTTGAGCAAAGTTAACGATCGGGCTAAAGTAAACACCAAATAGCAAAGTCGGTATCACAAGGATCAATATAACAACGATATGGGACGGCGAAAAATTAATCGGCTCCTTCTCAGACTCTGGATCCCTAAGGAACATATTTCTGACGATCCGGATATAGTAGTAAAGCGAAACAACACTATTCAAAATCCCGACCACGGCAAGCCATATAACCTTTGCATTGATCAACGCTGAGAAAAGGTAAAGTTTTCCGATAAATCCAAACGTTGGTGGTAAACCTGTCAATGATACTAGAAAAATTGTAAAAGCAACTCCAAGAAACGGCGCTCGATATCCAAGCCCTTTATAAACTTCTATATCTTCACTTCCAGTTTTTTCAGCCACAAGCATAACACAATAAAAAGCTCCCAGATTCATAAAAAGATAAGCGAGAAAATAAATTAACATTGCAGAGATACCAAGATTTTGCATTACAACGACACCCATCAATATGTATCCAGCGTGTGCGATGCTTGAATAAGCAAGCATTCTTTTCAAATTATTCTGCCATATGGCGATTATATTTCCAACCGTCATAGTTAAAGCGGATAAAACAGCAACTATTTCAGTTAATGGTAATCCTTGAATTGTTGCCCATGCGCCTTCAATTTCAAGCATAATTGTTCTATCAATGAAGCTCGCTTTTAAAAACCTGACCAACATCGCAAATCCAGCTGCTTTGGAGCTAACGGAAAGAAAAGCCGTTACAGTTATCGGCGCACCCTCGTATACATCAGGAGTCCAATAGTGAAATGGCACAGCCGAAATTTTATATCCAAAACCAGCAAGCATTAATAACAATGATATCATCAAAACAATTGGGCTATAGCCACTGGATAAAAGCGAAGCATTTATCGCATATATGTTTAACTCACCCGTTAACCCGTAAACGAGCGAAATTCCATAAATCATCAAACCAGACGACAAAGCCCCGTAAATCACATATTTCATCGAGGCTTCACTTGAACGCTCGGACTCTTTAATATAGCCAGCAAGTATGTAAGAGCTTATGCTTACAAGTTCAAGTGAAAGATACATCATTATCAAATTAACAGAGCCAGCCATTAAAAATGCACCAAGCGTCAAACTTAAGATAAAAAAGTAATATTCCCCGGTTCTTCTCCTTGCGGATGTCTCCTTAAGTTCATACGACTGTAAAGAAAATATCACAATAACAAAAGCAGAGAGCAAAAACACGAATTTGAAAAATGTCGAATAAGGATCAACGACAAACATTCCTCTGAAAATCTGATAATTTCCGCCATATTGTTTAATTGTGAAAAACAAAGTCACAACTAATCCGGCAAGCGAAACAAAAGCACCAATGTTTCTAAACTTTCTTCCAAATATCAAATCAAGCAAAATAACAAGCGATAATGTTACGGTAAGTGAAACCTCAGGTAGAAAATTTTTCAATGATTGCGTTAATTCTATCACAAATCGCTCTGTCATTTCATTTCACCAGGTTTATTTTTCAAGGTAAAATTCCAAATTGCATCCCTGCTTGACCCATCTCTGAAACAAATCTGACAAGATGATTAACCGATGTATTCATCAAATTGATCAAGGGACTCGGATATACACCAAGGAAGATAACTATAATTGCAAGTGGAACAAGCGTCACAAGTTCACGAGCGTTAATATCGGGCAGGTTTTTCCATCTTTCGGGCAATTGCCCGAAGAAAAGCCGTTGAGTAGTCCAAAGAATATACCCCGCAGTTATTATCACGCCAGTTGCGGAAAAGATCGCAATCCATTTATAAGTTTGAAAAGCCCCAAGAAACACAAATGCTTCACTTATAAATCCGCTCAATCCCGGAAGTCCAAGAGCAGCGAAGAAAGCAATTATAACAATTCCGAAATACTTTGGCATTTGATTCGCAAGCCCACCAAATTCATACAATCCACGAGTATGCGCTCTATCATAAAGAACACCAACTATAAGGAACAGCATCGCTGTTATCGTCCCATGGTTAAACATTTGCATAATTGCGCCTGTAACACCTTGCGTATTCAAAGCTGCCATTCCAAGAACAACATAACCCATATGGCTTATACTTGAATATGCGATGAGCTTTTTGAAATCATCCTGTGCCATCGCCGCAAGCGCACCATAAACTATATTGATAAAACCAAGAATAGCCATAGGAAGTGCGTACTTTATCATCCCATCTGGAAAGATTGGAAAACTTATCCTCAACATTCCGTAAGTTCCCATCTTCAATAAAACACCAGCAAGTATGACACTTATTGGGGTTGGCGCTTCAACATGAGCGTCGGGAAGCCAAGTGTGAAAAGGAACAATTGGAACTTTTATCGCAAATCCGATGAATAAAGCAATGTAAGCAATATATCTCCAAGTTGTATGCAAACCCGAAAAGATTGAACCTGGCTCGTAATTTTTCGGATCCATCATCGCAAGCATGTTAAATGTATGAACCTTCTCCCCCGTCACAGGATCGATTATGCTTGTGCTGAAATACAACCCAATCATAACGAGAAGCATCAAAACACTACCAAACAAAGTGTAAATGAAGAACTTTATCGCTGCGTATTCCCTTCTCGGTCCTCCCCAAATCCCAATCAAAAAATACATCGGCAAAAGCATAACTTCCCAAAAGATGTAAAACAAGAAGAAATCAAGCGCAACGAATACACCCATCATCCCTGTATCGAGCAAAAGATAAAGTGCATAATATCCTTTTGTCTTTGGCAACTCCCAAGATGCTATGGCACCAAGAAAAGAAATTAAAGCGGTCAAAACCACCATCGGCATGCTCAAACCATCAACGCCAAGGAAATAATCAATCACAATCCTACCAAACCATGCAACCCCTGAAACATCGATCCAACGATATTTCTCAACAAACTGAAATCCCTCAAGTGTATTAACACCAGCAAGATCATATCGATAATTTAAAAGTAAAATCGCAGCAAGTACAACTTGAAGCCCGGTCG
>JBKBWH010000211.1:0-3473 GCA_046289115.1 Candidatus Kryptonium sp. | reverse complement strand
AGGGTTTGCGAAAGTTAACATCTGGAGATAAGGCTGGTGGTCTTGATGCTGTTAGAAGGGCTGTTTTAATTGAGCCAAGGTTCCCGCTTGCAAATTATGTAATTGGGAATGAGTATTATAAAGATGGAGATTTTTATCCCGCAATAGTTTACCATTCAAAAGCGATTTCTCTTGATTCAAATTTTGTCCTCGCTTATGTGCGTCTTTTTGATATTTACAAGGCGCAGGGCAATTGGTCCGAGGCTAAAACAGTGCTTGAATCTGCTCTTTCAAAAGGAAATGATTTTTGGATAATCAGAATTCTTCTCGGTCAGGTTTATAACGAACTTAAACTTTATGATAATGCGGCTGAATCATTTGTCAAGGCAATAAATTATAACCCGTTGAATTATGAACAGTATATTTATCTTGGTGTCGTTTATTCAAATATGAAAAAATTTGCCGATGCTGAAGCGACTTTGAAAAAGGCAGCTGAAATAAACCCTGATCGAAAGGAGGCTTACGAAGAGCTACAAAAAGTAGAAAAGTTAAAGAAACAAAGGGAAGTTGAAACGCCAAATAAAATTAAAAGGTGAAAATGCACATACTTGTTTCAAATGATGATGGCATAAATTCGGAAGGCATCTATTTGCTTGTGAAAGAACTTAATAAAATCGCTGATGTAACAGTTGTTGCGCCCGAGAAGCAAATGAGCGCAGTTGGTCATGCGATAACAGTTCAGTATCCTTTAAGGGTTAACCCATTTTATAAAAATGGTGAATTTTTCGGATATGCTGTTGATGGAACACCTGCTGATGCAGTTAAGCTTGCTGTCAAAGCGCTTTTGAAAGATAAAAAAATTGATCTTCTAATTTCTGGAATAAATCATGGCACTAATACCTCGATCAATATAATTTATTCTGGCACTGTTTCAGCTGCCACAGAGGGAACAATACTTGGAATACCATCAATTGCGATTTCGCTTGCTACATATGCACCCAATCCAGATTTTACTTTTGCAGCGAAATTTGCTGTTAAACTTGCTGAGTTTGTCTTTAAAAATGGTTTGCCAAAGGGAACGCTTTTGAATGTGAATATCCCGCCAGTTCCAGAAAGTGAGATAAAAGGGGTTCTTGTAACTCATCAAGGTTCTGCCTTTTGGGATGATTATTTTGATCTTCGCAAGGACCCTAACGGTAGAGAATACTATTGGCTTACGGGTAAATTCATAAATTATGATGTTGACGATTTAAACGCTGATCATACTGCAGTGCAGAACAATTATATTTCAATTACGCCGATACATTTTGATTTAACCGATTATAAGGCTATTGATATCCTGAAAAAATCTGGACTTGAAAATCTTTTAAAAACCCTTGACAAAGATTGAGAAAAATTTTATTTTTTACTAAAAAACGAATTAGGGCAAGATGAAGAAACGACTTTTTACACCTGGACCGACGCCTGTTCCGGAGCACGTTGCACTTACAATGGCACAGCCAATAATTCACCATCGTAATCCTGAGTTTATTGAAATTTTTTCAAGGGTTAACGAAAATTTGAAATATCTTTTTCAGACCAAGCAAGATGTTTACACTTTGACAAGCAGTGGCACTGGAGCAATGGAAGCAGCTGTTGCGAATCTCTTATCGTTTGGAGATAAAGCGATATTTGTAAATGGTGGAAAATTTGGTGAAAGATGGGGAGAGATATGCCGTGCTTATGGCGTTGAGGCAATTGAGATTAAAATTGAATGGGGCAGAGCAGTTACACCTGAAGAGGTTCAAAATGAATTGAGAAAACATCGGGATGTGAAAGCAGTTTTTGTAACACATAGTGAGACATCGACGGGAGTTTTCACAGATGTGAAAGAGTTGGCTGAAGTCGTTCATGAAAATTCGGATGCAGTTATCGTGGTTGATGGGATCACATCTGTTGGGGCGCATGAACTTTATATGGACGATTGGGAGCTTGATGTTGTGATAACGGGTTCACAAAAAGGTCTAATGATACCACCTGGGCTTTCATTTATAGCGTTGAGTGAGAAAGCTTGGGAAATGGTGGAAAGGTCAAGTCTTCCAAAGTATTACTTTAGTTTGAAGAAGGCAAAGAAGGCTCTTCAAAGTGGTGATACGCCGTGGACTCCAGCAATTGCTTTGATCGTCGCTCTTGATGTCGCTTTGAAAATGATAAGGGAGGAAGGGCTTGAAAATATATGGAAAAGACATGAAAAACTGTCCAAAGCCGTAAGAGAGGGGTGTAAAGCAGTTGGCTTGAAACTTTTTGGAGAGCCACCTTCACATGCTGTAACCTCAGTTTATTTCCCTGATGGAATTGATAAAAAAGAGTTCCAAAAAGTTTTAAAGTATAAATATGGAATTACGGTCGCAGGTGGACAGGAGCATTTGAAGGATAAAATTTTCAGGATTTCACATCTTGGATATTATGATGAGATTGACATCGTTGGTGTAATTTCTGCGCTTGAGATGGCGTTGGCGGAGGTTGGTTTTGATGAGTTTAACATTGGTGATGGGGTGAGGGCTGTGCAAAAGGTTTTTGCTGAGTATGAGAAAACAAAGGTTAAACAAGATGGGGATGATGAATTTTTAAGTTGTTGTCGTTGAAAAATAAACATGTGAAAAAACGATGAAGATTTTGATAACAGATCCAATTGAGGAAAGTTGTGTTAACATCTTAAAAGATGAAGGTTTTGAAGTTGATTTGAAACCGGGGATTCAAAAAGATGAGATTAAAAAGATAATCAACGATTATGTTGCTTTGATAGTTAGAAGTGGGACCAAGGTGACAGCTGATATAATTAACGAAGCCAAGAATCTAAAGATAATTGCACGGGCTGGTGTTGGGGTTGATAATATTGATGTTGAAGCTGCAACGAGGCGTGGTATAATTGTGATGAACACACCAGGGGGGAATACGATTTCGACGGCTGAACACACGATGAGTCTAATACTTGCGCTTGCGAGGAATATACCGCAAGCGTGCAACAATTTAAAGATGGGAAATTGGGAGAGAAAAAAGTTCATGGGGGTGGAACTTTACGGTAAGACCATCGGCATAATTGGACTTGGGAGGATAGGGCGTGAGGTGGCAATAAGATGTAAAGCTTTTGGCATGAATGTAATTGCTTATGATCCTGTGGTTTCTTCTGAGGTCGCTTTAAAATTCGGAGTTGAGATTGTCTCTGAAATTGATGAAATTTACAGGAGGAGTGATTTTATAACTGTTCATGTTCCCTTAAACGATGAAACGCGTGGGATGATAGGAAAAAATGAGTTTGCAAAATGTAAACGCGGGGTTAGGATAATAAATTGCGCTCGAGGTGGAATCATTGATGAGATAGCTTTGCTTGAGGCGATTGAATCTGGTCATGTTGCTGGTGCTGCGCTTGATGTCTTTGCTCAGGAGCCCCCACCTAAGGATCATCCTTTGATCAAGCATCCAAAGGTCATTGTGACACCTCATCTTGGTGCAGC
>JBKBWH010000210.1:0-3482 GCA_046289115.1 Candidatus Kryptonium sp. | reverse complement strand
GGGGATACCCTGGGTGAGGGAAACTCTTTAACCTGCTATAAATATAATATATCTTTCAGTGAAAGTCAAGCTTTAAAAAGATTAACAGTCTCGCCTTAAAAAATTTTGCGCAATTTCTAAAACGATGGAAGACAAAATAAGAAAATTTCTCGAATATCTGGATATCGAAAGGAATTATTCTCAAAAAACTATTCAAACCTATCACGACGCTTTATATGAGTTTTACGCTTTCATTGCCAACAACTCGAAACAAAAAATAAATGTTGCAAAAATCGACCGATCCTTAATAAGGGATTATCTCTCATACCTTCACTCAAAGGGGTTAAAAAAAACAAGCATATCAACCAAATTATCAGCGCTCAAATCTTTTTTCAAGTTCTTAACACGCTTTAAAATAATAAATTCAAATCCAACCATAGGCTTTTCGCTTAAAACCGATAAATCCATACCTGTCTTTCTCGAAGAAAACAAGATCGAAAAGTTGATGGCTCTCCCCGATTTAAAAACAGATGAAGGGATAAGGGATCGAGCAATTCTTGAAACACTTTACAGCACTGGGATAAGGGTCAGCGAACTTTGCGGAATGAACCTTGAAGACATTGACTTCGCAAATGAAACTGTTAAGGTCCTTGGCAAGGGTGGAAAGGTTAGACTTGTTCCCTTCGGCAAGAAGGCAAAAGAAGCATTGATAAAATATCTCGATATAAGACAAAATTTCACAACACCACAACAGACCGATGACGATAAAAAAGCTTTGTTTTTATCTTTAAAAGGCAAAAGGATAACAGCTGTTGAGGTCTATCATATAGTTAGCCGATATATATCTGCAATCGCAGATCTTGAGAAAAAAGGACCACATGTTTTCAGACATTCATTTGCAACGCACCTTTTAAATCATGGAGCTGATATAATGGCTGTCAAAGAACTTTTGGGGCATTCAAGCTTATCAACAACGCAAAGATATACCCATGTGACGGTCGAGCACCTTAAAAAGACCTACAAACTTGCACATCCACGCTCCGAATAAAAATCGATCACGCAAGCCCAAACCTTTTCCTCAAAAACCATTCAATTGAAAGCAAAACTATCACAATTATAAGTGGTTCAACCCTGGATCTTAAAACATATTCCCTTTTCCTTTCAACCACCGCTGGTTTAAAATCAGATACAGATGTTATTAATTCACTTAACATATCAATTTCCTCTGGTTTCAAAAAAAGTCCCCCGCTTTTAAGGGCGATCTCCCGAAGAAGTTTCGAATCCATACGCGTATTTAAAAATTCAATTTCAGATTCACCAACCGTGAAACGTCCCGAAAAATTTCTTAAAACTTTCCCTCGCCTTGAAATGTTTGCTTCATATCTGTAATCCCCTTTAGAAAGGTTGAGATTTCCAGAATAAACCCCGGCTGTCACCTGCTCAAGGTTAAATTCACGCACAATTTCGTTGTTCTCTTGATTTAAAATACTTACCTTAACTTCAGCATCACTTATAGGTGAATAATCCTCGCCGTAGATTTGAGATGAAAACTCAATCTTCTCATCTTCGCTGAAAAAGTTTTTATAAATTTTAAATTTTATAAACTCTTCTTCAATCGGAGCAATTAACCAACGGGTCAAATTATTAATAAATGTTTCGAAGAAACCCTCAAACTCTTTATTTGGCGCCGTCATAAGTTTCCACCTCCAAATCCCATAACATAAGATGGCAACCGATTTTCTATTTCCAAGATGGCTCGCAACTATCAATGGTTCTTGCGTCTCAACATTTTGATATCTTACCTTTGCAAGGACAGTTGACCCTGGCGTCGCATTGAAAACACCGCGAAGTTTAAAAATCGGCGGTAAAATACTCCAAATATGATTTCTATCTTTTAAGTCTGTAACAGCATGGCTTCTCCCTTCCTCAGTTATGAACAAATTAACTACCTCCTCATCCCCGAGAACTCGTGAAAACCTAAAGGGTAAAATATCCGAAAAGAACTTTAATTTATCAAAATCAATCGTCCTGCTCATTAAGAAAAAAAATGGCTTGTTCTGGGAAATGATCACGCTTTTCAATTTATTTATTATCTCAACATCAGATGTTTTCACTGGATACCCAACAAACACAATTGCATCAGATGTTTCAGCATCTTTGATGTTAAAATTACCCTCTATAAATTCACCACCTCTTTTCTCGGTGTATGAGATGATTTCATAATTTTTATTGTCGCCGATAGCTCTCTTTACAAAAGCGAGGTCAGGGCTCGGAGCTCCGCTCACAATTAAAATCTTATATTTGCTTCTTAAAACCTTCACATAGAAAGACTTTTGATTGTTCTGATAAGTCACCTCACCGGGGAGATGCTGAATTTTAACTGTGAATTTCTTTAAACCTTCCTCCCTTGGAATAAATTTGAAGTTTAGAACATATTCATTGACACCACCACTTAAACTTATCTTCTCTTTTGCTATCTCACTTTTTTCATCATAAAGCGAGACCACAACTTCATTTCCGCCAAACTCCGCGCTTTCAATCCTTGCAACAAGCGGTGTCTCAACCCCAGCATATGAAACTTCGTTTGTTAAAACATCAACAACTTTTAAATCCCTTTGAATATTTGAATCACCGACACCAATCGTAAAAATCGGCAAACCAAGTTTTTCCGCAATATAAACAGGATTTTCTCCTGCATTATAGACCCCATCAGAAACAAGAATAACTGATTTTATATTTTCCTGCGTCGCTATCCCTTGAACTTTTCTTAATGCTACTCCAATATCTGTCACCCCACCAGTAAATGAGAGGGAATCTGGCGTAAAGTTTTTTATTTCATCAACATCACCTGAAAAGGTGAAAAACTTTTTCTCACCGCGAATTTTAATCTGAGACAATTTATCAACAATCTCTTTGGTATACTTTTTCCTATCACCCAGCCGATCTTTAATTCCCATGCTCTTTGAGTTATCAATTAAAATTGCGATCGTGGGCAATTTTGTCGACTTTGAAATAAGCGTTAAAATTGGCTCCGAGATCAAAAGAAATGCTATAAAGACAGCGATGCTTCTTAAAACAAATAAAAGAACCATTTTTCTATTTCCATCGGAGAGTGAAAAACGATGGTATGATATCAAACTAATTCCAAATGAAACCACAACCGCAAGCAAAAGAATAACTAAGTTTGCACTGAAAGAGATTGAACTCATCCGCTCGAATTTTTTGTTTTGAATTTAAGTCAGAACACAAGTAAAAATAAAAATTTCATTTCTCAAACAAAATTTTTAACTTTGTATAACAAAAACAAATTTTCAAAAAACATGCAGATAAAAGAAAAACGACCCGAGTGGCTAAAGATAAAACTTCAAGTTAACGACTCATTTATGAATGTGCAGAATATTGTAAACAATTATAGACTTCACACAGTTTGCAAAGAAGCAAGATGTCCAAATATGTCGGAATGTTGGTCAAGGGGAACGGCAACTTTTATGATACTTGGGGAC
>JBKBWH010000020.1:0-14622 GCA_046289115.1 Candidatus Kryptonium sp. | reverse complement strand
GGGTTGGTTATCTCGGTAGTATTCATGCAAGAATTCTTGCTAAAATTCCAACGGCAAATTTCGTTGGCGTCTACGATATAAATGAGCAAAGGGCAGAGCAAATCTCAAACGAAATTGGCGTGAGGAGTTTTTCAACGCTTGATGGATTGCTTGATAATGTTGAAGCTGTTGTTATAGCGACTCCAACAACAACGCATAAGGAGATCGCGCTCCACTGTTTGACGCGCGGGGTTCATACTTTTATTGAAAAACCAATCACGGATAATGTAGCTGGTGCAGATGAAATTATAAAAGTTGCGAAAGAGAAAAATCTTAAGGTTCAAGTTGGACATGTCGAAAGATTTAATCCCGCTTTGCTTTCAATCTCAAATTATAAAATCAATCCCGTCTTTATCGAAACACATAGGCTTGCCCAGTTTAAACCTCGGGGAACAGATGTTGCGGTGGTTCTTGACTTGATGATTCACGATATTGATATAATTTTGAATCTCGTTAAAAGTGAAATTGAAGAAATAAGGGCAAGCGGGGTTGAGGTAATTTCCGATTCGATTGACATTGCAAATGCGAGGATACAATTTAAAAACGGTTGTATCGCAAACATAACTGCAAGCAGGATCTCAAGGAAGAACGAAAGGAAAATGCGAATCTTTCAAAAAGATGCTTATATTTCGATTGACTTTCTTCAAGGTATGACGGAGATATTTCGTCTTGTTGATGAAGATAAAGATGGTGAGAGTTCAACCTCAACGGTTTTGCTCGGTAAGATCGAAGAAGGAACAAAGAAAAGAAAAATAATTTATGAACAACCGAAGGTAAGGGATATCAATCCAATTGAAGCGGAGCTTATCGCATTTATTGATTCAATTATCTATGACAAGCCAACTGTCGTGAGCCCAGAGGATGGCAAACTTTCTCTTGAAGTTGCTTTTAAAATAGTTGAGGAAATTGAGAGACAACAAAAAATTGTAAAGGAAAAAATGTCGCTCGATATTTGAAACTTTAAATTGAAAACAAATTTAATGCTTAATGTTTATGAACATATTTGCAGATTTAATTGAGATACAAGACGAAATAGTGAAAACGATCGGAAAAATAGCTGATGAAAACAATTTTGAGGCGTATGTTGTTGGTGGTTATGTGCGTGACCTTCTGCTTGGCAAAGAAGTTAAAGATGTTGACATTCTTGTGATAGGTGAAGGGATAAAGTTTGCGAAAATTGTTGCGAGACATTTTAGAAAAAGGGTCACCGTTTATGAGCAGTTCAGAACAGCAATGATCTCGCTTGAGGATAGAAAAATTGAATTTGTGGGTGCAAGAAAAGAAAGTTACCGCAGGGATTCAAGAAAACCGATAGTTGAGGATGGAACGCTCGACGATGACCTTGCAAGAAGAGATTTCACAATAAATGCGATTGCAGTTTCAATAAATGAAAAAACATTTGGTAAAGTCATAGATCCATTCAACGGGAGGAAAGATCTTCATGATAAAATAATAAGGACACCGCTTGATCCCGAAAGAACTTTTGATGATGATCCATTGAGAATGATGAGGGCGATAAGGTTTGCATCTCAGCTTGAATTTAAGATAGAGGAAAAAACTCTTTCCGCTATAAAAAAGATGAAAGAACGCTTGAGCATCGTTTCGCAAGAAAGAATTACAGATGAATTTTTGAAAATAATGCAATCACCCAAACCGTCGATCGGATTAGAGTTGATGCAAGAAACGAGCGTTATGAGCATCGTTTTGCCTGAGGTTTCTGAACTTGCTGGAACAGAGCAAAGAGCAGACTCAGAGGACGAGAACATCGCTCGTTATCATCACAAAGATGTCTTTCAACATACATGCCAAGTTGTTGATAACCTTGCAAAGGTGACAGATAATGTTTGGTTGCGCCTTGCGGGTTTATTTCATGATATAGCCAAACCAAGAACGAAAGCGTTCAAAGAGGGCGTTGGATGGACATTCTACGGACACGATGTCCTCGGCGCGAAAATGGTTCGTTCAATTTTCAGAAGGTTGAAACTTCCGATCGATAAATCAAAATATGTTGAGAAACTTGTCCTACTTCATCTCCGTCCAATGTTTTTAGTCGATGAGAATGTAACTGATTCAGCTATCCGCAGGTTAATAGTTCAAGCTGGTGAGGACCTTGAAGACCTTATAAAGCTTTGCAGAGCAGATATTACAACGCGAAATCCGAAACTTGTTGCGGAATATTCGAGAAACTATGATATAGTTGTTCAAAAAATTAAAGAAGTTGAAGAAAAAGACAGGTTGAGAGCGTTTAAGTCCCCTGTGGATGGGAATGAAATAATGCAGGTGCTTGGCTTAAAACCAGGACCGCTCGTTGGTCGTCTAAAAAAAGCGATAGAAGAAGCTATACTTGAAGGAATAATTCCAAACGAACATGATGCTGCGTTCAATTATCTGATGAAAATAAAAGATAAAATAATTTCTGAATATGAAGCTGAACAGAGTCAAAAAGAGTAAGAAACCTTCGATGTTAGGATTATTGCTGTTCTTTTCTATCTTATTTGGTAACTTTCTTTTCTCTCACAATTCACAAAGCAAAACCGCTATAGCCGTAAAAATCAACGAAGAAATAAAAATTGACGGTGATCTCTCCGAGCCTGCGTGGAGAAAAGCCATACCTATTTCTGATTTTGTTCAACTTGAACCCTATGAGGGTGAAAATCCAAGCGAGAGGACTGAGATTAGGATTTTATACAATGACAAGGCAATCTATTTGGGCTTCATCCTTTATGATTCAGAACCGCTTAAAATAGTTTCACGACTTACAAGGAGAGATAGAGATGTTGAATCAGATAAAGTTAACATAATATTTGATACATTTCATGACCACAAAACTGCTTACTTTTTTTCTGTAAATTCTGCTGGTGTTAGGGTCGACGGCATCATCACTGGAGATGGTTTAAGGTTTGATACCGAATGGGATGGGATATGGGAAGCGAGCACAAAGATAACTGATATAGGCTGGGTGTGCGAGATTGAAATACCGTTTGCAACTTTGAGGTTTGGCACTAGTAAAGAATGGGGCGTCAATTTTGAAAGATATATAAGTAGAAAGAAAGAACTTGTCCAATGGGCTTTAATCTCAAAAAAGGAAACGGGGCGAGTATCAAAAATTGGGCATTTAGAAGGGCTAAGTGAAATTAATTCTGCTAAGGGCGTAGAAATTTATCCTTATGTTGCCCCAAAACTTATCTTTTCGCCGGAGTCGGAACCTGGCGTTGAAACAAGAGATTTCAGATTTGACTTTGGGGTTGACTTAAAATATAAAATAACGAACGATTTTGTTTTGAATGCGACTTTTAATCCCGATTTCAGCCAAGTCGAGGCGGATCAAGTCGTTTTAAATTTAACAACCTATGAGACTTTTTATCCTGAAAAGAGACAATTTTTCACCGATGGTTCTCAATTTTTTACTTTTGGTGCCCCTGGTGGTAGAGGCGGTGGAGGAAGATTTGCGGGAATGCAAATCTTTTATTCGCGAAGGATAGGTAAAAGACCTTCCGGATTCCCCAGTGTTCCAGAAGGTGGGAAGATTGTTTATTTCCCGGAAAGGACAAAAATTCTCAATGCTATTAAATTAACAGGAAAAACTCAAAATGGCATATCGCTCGGATTTATAAATGCCCTGACAAGTCCAGAGAAAGCGACGGTAAGTGATTCACTTGGAAATAAATATAAAGTGCTGGTTGAACCGCTTGCCAACTACACTGTTCTGCGACTTCAAAAGGATATAATGAACAACTCTGCGTTTGGATTTATACTGACGAATACCTCTAAAAGTGGTGCAATTCCATCAACTGTAGGTGGTCTCGATTGGGACTTGAGATTCAAAAGTAATACTTATTCTTTTGTTGGATTCGTTACTTTTTCGAAAACATCCCGCAATGAAGGAAGACCCGCATCTGCAGGTAGGTTTTCGCTCGGAAAAATCGCTGGTAAAAATTTTCTTTACTCAACTAGTTATGACTATACCGCAAAAGGATTTTATATAAATGATGTCGGTTTTTTCCGAAGGGATAATGATCACGGAGGTTCAACTGAATTAAGGTTTAAGCAAGACATTTCACCATTTTGGATAATAAGAAGGTACTATGCTGGGATTAGATATAATTACAGATGGAATTTCGATGGTGTGACGATCATGCGTGGAATTGGTTTTGATCAAATGATTGAGTTTTTAAATTATTGGTCGTTTTCAATTTTTGGTTTTTATAGTCCCTGGAGAGTTTATGATGATAGAGAAACGAGAGGGAATGGTCTTTATCTCGGGAAAAGTAGATATAATGTTAACTTTTCACTGCGGAGCGATTCAAGGAAAAATGTTGTGATCAATTTAGAATATGGATTTGGGGAATGGGGCTTTGAGGAAAGTGAAAATGTAAAGAGATGGCAGAATAGATATGAAATAGGACTTGTGTTTAAACCAGCTGATTGGATAGAGCTTGAGATAGAAAATCAGCTGAGATTCGTCAGAAATGAGGAAGCATGGGTTAAAAATATCGAAACCAGCGAGGGTTACTTTAGCGTTTTTGGGGATAGATCAACGGATGAATTTGATCTCACATTGCGTGGGACTGTAACTTTCACACGCGACTTAAGCTTTCAAATTTACGCCCAAACATTTGTTGCAAAGGGGCATTATCAAAACTTTAAAATTTTGAAAACGCCCGAATTGCTTATGCCATATGATTATACTGATAATCCAGATTTTAATTCTCAAACTTTTAACCTAAATCTTATCGTTCGCTGGGAATATAAATCTGGAAGCGTATTGTATTTCGTAGTTACTCAGTCCAGAAATAATAGGGGTAGCGATTATTTCCAAAGTTTGTCGAGGGATATTGCAGGGGTATTTAGAGCACCGGCTTTAAACGGAATTTACCTCAAGTTAAATCATTGTTTAATAATTTAAACAAACGGAGGCGGAATATGAGAAAAGGAATCTTATTTTTTCTCGTTGTAGTTTTTTCATTACTTTGCTTCACATTTGCGCAGACTCAGAAGAAGTTTACGATTAAAGATATGCTTTCAATTAAAGTGGCTTCCCAAATGGATATTTCTCTGGATGGAAGAAGTATTGTCTTTGTACTTTCAAAAGCTGATTTTGAAGAAAGCAAATATAAGACAGACCTTTACCTTGTTTCAACTGAAAGTGGCGAGGTGCGACAGTTGACATTTTCAAACGAAGATGAACTAAATCCAAAGTTTTCTCCCGATGGCAGATTTATAGCTTTCATATCAAATCGTAAGTCGGACCCCCAGGAAAAAGAGACAAAAAATCAAATATGGCTTCTTCCCGTTGATGGAGGCGAAGCTTTCAAATTGACGAATGCACCTGAAGGTGTCATTTCATTTCAATGGATGCCAGACGGTAAAAATATACTTTACCTGACGCAAGAGACACTCCCTAAACCTGAGAAAGAGAAAAAAGAGCGAGATAAAAAGTTAAAATTTGATCCAATCGTTGTTGATAAAGAAAAATATCGAAAGGAATTTTATATTGTTGATGTCAAGACAAAGAGGGAGAGAAAAGTTTTTACTGGGGATTATGGAGTCAATCAATTTGATGTTTCTCCCGACGGAAAATTTGTTGTTTATAACACGAACTATACCGGTGATATTGATGATAGTAAGAAATTCGATCTTTGGATCTTAGAAATCGAAACGGGGAAATCAAGGCAACTCACGAAAAGACCGGGTGGAGAAAGGCAACCGAAATGGTCTCCCGATGGTAAGTATATAGCTTTTGTTGCCGATCTCGATCCAAAGTTCACATATTCACAAGAGGAACTTTTTATCGTGGATCCGCAAACTGGGGAGATTAAAAATTTAACCGAAAAATTTGATGTTGGGATCATAAGTTATGAATTTTCAAAGTCGGAACTAGGTAAAATTTATGCAAGAACCGCGAACGGGGTTTATACTCATATCTACACAATTTCAATTACCGATGGAACGATAAAAGAATTTTTGGGTGGAGAAAGAATTTTTAGCGATATTGCAGTCTCTGATAAAGTTCTTACATTCCTTATTGAAGATAAAACAAGTGCCCCAGACATATATATTTTGAAGGACGGCGATCTAAAGAAGTTAACAAATTTAAATCCACAACTTGAAAACTTTACATTCGGTGAACAAACTGTTATAAAATGGAAAAGCTTTGATGGGTGGGTAATAGAAGGTATACTTGTTAAGCCTGTTAATTTTGAATACGGTAAGAGGTATCCAATGCTTGTTGCTGTTCATGGAGGACCTTATGGAAGGATTCAAAATATGCTTCGCCAGTATTATAATCTTCAAGTGTGGGCAAACGAGGGTTATCTTGTCTTCGCTCCAAACTTCAGGGGAAGCTCTGGATATTCGAACAAGTTTGGAATAGCTAACTTCAAAGACCTTGGGGGAGGTGATTTTAAAGACATAATGGCTGGGATTGATTACATCGTAAAGGAACTTAAAATTGCGGATGAAAATAAAATTGGCATATTTGGAGGAAGCTACGGTGGTTATATGACAAATTGGGCTATCACTCAAACCGATAGATTTAAAGCAGCCGTTTCAATGTTTGGGATATTTAATTTGATCACGGATTATAGCAACTCTTATCTTCCAAGCTGGGAGCCTGATTACCTTGGCGATTACTACTGGAACAATCTAAAAATTTACCTGGAGCGTTCACCATTTTATTATGTCAAAAACATAAAAACGCCCGTCTTGATAATGCACGGAGATGAAGATCAAAATACTTTCATAAGCAATTCAAAGGAAATGTATCAAGCTTTAAAACATCTTGGCAAAACAGTTGAGTTTGTTCGCTACCCCAGGGAGGAGCATGGATTCAGAGAACCAAATCATAGAATAGATGAGTTCTATCGCTGTCTTGCGTGGTTTAATAAATATCTTCTCGGAATTGAACCGGAGAAAAAACCACTTGTCCGTGTTGATGAATGGGTTGAGACAGATGAATGGGCGATAAAAGTTGTAAACGCGTATAAAAATGTTAATTACTCAGGCTTTGATACATCAAAAAAGTTTATTGAGATTGAAATTCTTTTCAAAGCAAAAGAAAACGCAAAACCATTGGAGATAGATTTGTTAAATGATTTTACGCTTATCTCTTCTGAGGCTTCAACAAGCCCTGTTGGTGTTCCAGTTGAAGTTAGCGGAGTTAAAGGATTGCTGATGGGCAATGTTAAAGTAAGCATTAATGCGAAGAATGAAAAACAGTATTATCCGCTTAGGGTTGCCTTTGATGCTACAAGTTTAAAAGGCGAGATGAAGCTTAAAATTTTAAAATTCCCGCTGTTCGAGTTTTTAATTGATTGAGCCCAAATGGCACGCCGAAAAGGCGTGCCTTTATTTATATTAAAAACTATATTTGACCCTTAAATAAACTTCATCCCTATCACTTAACTTGCCAAAAGTTGTCCTACCTTTACCCTCAATAATTCTTCCACCAATAGTAAGTTCTAAGTTATCAATCGGGTTATAGGACATCTGCGGGTTGTAAATCAATGCATGATTGTTTTTTACATCTTTTGCGCGTTTGAACTCAAGTCCACCGCTAAGGAAGTTAAATTTGACTTTATCATTCATAAATTTTCTTTCAAAGTTAAAAACAATGTAATTCCTTAAATTTTCCCGCCCTCGCTCATGGAGAAAGCCATGAAGGTATTGAACATTGACATAAATGCCATTTTTAAATGTATAATCGAAACCAAAGACAAATCTCGCGTAATTTTTTCTTTCAAGGATTGTTTCCCTTCTTTGAATTGGGATGTTTGAAATTATAGTTTCAAGAATGACTTCATCAGGATAAAATATACCCACTTCCCCCCAAATGCCAACTCCCTTTATATCTCCAGTAAAATCAAATCCAACGATTTTCATCTTTGGGAAGAACAGAAGAACAGAATCAGGGACAAAATTACCATCTCGGAGTTTACCCGAAACTTTATAAGGTATCGGAATATCATCTCTGCCGGATACATAGCTTAAAGAAAAGTCAAAACCAAGGATATCCCTTTTTGATATTTTTAGCCCAAACTTTGAGGCTTCTTTAAGTGAAGGTTCTGGGTTTTGAATTTGGGTTTGGATTTGAGTTTGGATCGCTCCAGGGAAAAATTCATCCGTAAAGATTTTTACCCAATTACCCCGAGGTAAAACAGCGGGTGTAAATGTTGGAATAAAAACCCCCGTGAAGGAAAAGTCATTGATGTAATATGAAAGTTTAATCGCATTTGATCCAAGGTGCCTTCCGTAATCCCATATATCTTCGAGGTCATCCGGGTTCAAGTTATCTGTCGGGTTTAATTTATCTGCAGTTCCCCATGCAATTCTTTGCCTTCCAACCTTAAGGTCAAGGTTATCAACGAGAAAATCTTTTACATCAACATACGCTTCACGAATTTTAATATCAACTGGTTCAACATAATTTCTGTCAGAAAGATCTGATATTTTTTCGACACCATTTGAGCCGAAATTTCTAACCCAGATTTCGGAGTAAAATTTTACTTTTTCAAATTCAACTTCTCCTGTTAAGTTAAGTCGGTATTCTTCCCAAGATATGGCTTTATCTTTTAGTTTCAATCTGTCATCCGCTTGAATGTATCCGCCGATTTGAAGATTTTGAGAAATTAAAAGAGCGCTTTGAATAAAAATTAAAGTTATAATTTTTAGCGTTTTCATACGCAAGAATTAATTTGTTTTTAAAGGTGGTTTCCATTCATCTTTTTCCCATTTTGAAAGTTCAAGACGAACAACGCCAAGAAAAGTGTTAAAAGTTGCTTTGATTGGGACTCTCGCCCAGTCATCCGAAAGCCATCCACTGAATTCACCCGTTATCCCGGCCAGTTCCTTGCTTACAAACGATGCGTATCCGTTAAATTTGATCGTTTGAACCTCCGAACTAAAGGTCGAGACTTTTACATTTTCTTTCTTTTCCAGAAAGTCGAACCTTACCTTTTCAACCTTTATAATAAATGGTGGTCTTTCAAGTTTTTCCTCCGTAGCAAATAATAGCGGGAGATAAACCACAACCCCAGCACCACAAAGTTTTCTCGCAACAAAAAACGCAGTTATTCCGTGATAATATATGTCTGCATAGGGAATCGATTTTTGCCCAATAATTGTGCCATTTCTTATATCAAATTGTTTTGCAACTATTTCATTTTCTTTTCTTAAGAAGGTTGTTTTCACCGGAAGCCCATTTTTCGTCTCATAAACATTAAGGTAGCTGTTGAGAGGATTTTCCTTGTGAAACTTGCTTTCAAAGGTGTAGTTTACATTTACGAAAAAGATATACGGATTTGATTCAACATGAATTTTTGAGTAGATGCTATCACCCTCAACTTTTGTCCATACCCTTATCTTACCAAGGTTTAGAAATTTCCAGTAAACATCATACTCGAGATACTCAGAACTGAATTTAAAGTCATCAGCCATTAAGTTATTTAAAAACAATAAAAGCGAAAAGATAGATAAAACGGTTTGCTTCATTTTTTTATCTCTCAAGATTTCTTAATGTGAAAATATCATCGTTTAAATTTGTGTCAAATTTGATGTCTTCAAGGATAAGTTTAGTTGTGTGATTTTTTCTGAGATCTTTCATCTCGGTTTCAATAGCCACCCAATAATTTCCGATTTTTTCAATCCTTCTTCTTGTTAGAATTTTGAATAAATTTCCAGATTTATCATAATATTCAATCTTTTCGGGATAAAAATTATCCGTTCTGGCATACATTATAAGTTTAGAATAATCGCTTGTTCTTCCTTTTCTGGGTGTTAATTTCAAAACATAGTGCGATTCGCTTTTTTGTAAGAGCTCTGGCTCCCATTTCTCTGAATAAGTTAGCGCTTCCATATCTTCGTAGGTGAAATCGGTTCCCGCAAAATTTTGATTTTTGATGTGTGAGGCTATACGTCTGCCCTTTTTAAACGCAGGAAGATAAACATAATTTACATCTCCTGGCAGGGATAAAAATCCAATCCCTCTTATATCTGCTGGCTCAGTGAATCTCACCAATCTTTTGTTTGTTCCCTTTTGGTACATAAGCGCTTCTCGACGCGTTTCTCTGCCGTTTTTGTCTATCAATATGACCTTCGACTTATAGAATTGGTCTTTTGGGGCATACGACACATCGTCAACCTTTTTTAAAATTTCAGTAGCGGTTAGCTGGGCAAATGAGATATTCACCACAAAAAGTAAAAATAACGCAAGGTTAAATAGCATATCTTTATCCCTCCTTGTAAGTTTGTTTGAGTTTTTCAATTTCAGCTTTAGAGATCATCTTTTTCAGAAATTTGGGCTTTGTCACCAAAATTATCGCTGGCATTAAAATTAATGTTGCCCCAGCAGATAAGAGCATTGTAAGTAAAATTAGGATTCCAAGTCTTTGGAGGGGTATTACGTTTGCGAAAATAAGAACCGCAAAACCAAGCGCGACGGATAAAGCATTTATAAAGATCGCAACCCCAGTTGTCCCGAGTACGTTACTTATTGCATTTTCAAAAGAATGAGATTTTTTAAGTTCAACTTTTAATCTGTTCATAAAATGAATTGAATAATCAATTCCCATTCCAAGCGAAATCCCCGCAATCAAAACAGTAGCAATATCAAGTGGGATGCCGTAATAACCCATAAACCCATAGGCAATAATTATAGTCAGAGAAATAGGAATAATTCCAAGAATTCCTCCTGGGATTGATTTCAATTGAAATGTCATTATTAGAAAGACAAAAATTAAGGCAAAAATTAAACTTTGAATTTGGCTTTTAATTATTGCATCATCAAGGCGTTTGTAAATCAGTGGCATCCCCGTCTGCTCAAATTTTACATTAAGATCCCCATCAGAAATTGAGTTTAAATATGACTGAATTTTGTTGACAAGGCTTGAAATTTTATTTGAACTTGCATATGTCACCATCGCTTGGATTATCGCTTCATCTTTATCAGGTGAGACAAGTTGATTAAAAATTTCCTCACCCTCCACAAGGAAAATCAAATTTGAAATTTTTTCTTTTGTTTCCGGTATCTTTCTGCCCTCACCCATTGCATAATTCATCTCTTCTATTATATCCACAATAGATTGTGGATTGTGAACATCTTCAAGTGTTTTTAAAAAATCTTCAACCTTTTTTATTTGGTTCAAAACCCTGGGGTCCTGCACATCTCCTTTTATCAGAATGTATAAAGGTAGCGAACCCCCAAAGTTTCGCTTTAACATCTCTTCTGTAGCCCTTACATTTGTCTTAGGCTTGAAATATTCAAGTATGCTAACTTCCCTGCTAATTTTGAAAATACCGATGATGCTTATTAAAACCATTGAAATTGAAAAGACGAGAATTAAATATTTTAAGTTTGAAATCAATCCTGTGATTTTTATTGATAATTTCGCATTGGCTTCATTTTTTGAAACTTTGTTCGTTTTTATTCTCGGCTTTAAAAGAGATAGCATCGAGGGTATAAACATAAGTGATATGACAAAAGAAAATAAAACCCCGATGCTGGCGAAGATTCCAAATTCTTTTATCATAATTAGATATGAACCTGAAACAAACGACATAAATCCAGCTATCGTTGTAACGCCAGCAAGAAATACAGGCAGTGCAATTTCTGAAAGAGTAACTTTTGCCTTTTCTTTGGGGTTAATTATAGTTGAATCTTCTCTAAATTTATTTACGATGTGAATTCCATAAGCGGTTCCGATCGCCGTCAAAATCACGGGTATTGTGTTCGAAATTATGGTCAAAGGTATATTTAAAATCGCCATCAATCCAAGTGTCCAGATTATGCTAAAAGTCACGCTGAGAAGCGGAAGGATAACATACTTTAAATTTCTAAAGCTTAAAAATAAAACAACAAGCATTACGACAACAACTATTGGCGTTAATACTTTTAAATCATCAATTATCAATTTGCTCATATCAATCATTTGGAACGGCAATCCACCGTAGTAAAACTTTCCCTTGATTTTTTCCGCTTCAACTATTCTTTTAATTTCTCTTGCTACGCTTTCCCTATCAACTCCTTCCATTAATTTACACAGTATCAAGGCAACCTTAGCATCTCTTGATACGATATTTCTATACAGGTCTTTTGAGAGCACATAATTTTTTATTTCAGTTAATTTTTCGGGGTCTTCTGGTATTTCATCGATTAACTTTCCTATCTCAAGTCCTTCTTCTGTTCCTTTTATGTCAATTACATTTGTTAAACTAGTGACATAAGAAACCCCTTCGATATATTTTAATTTTTCGGTTAAATCGTGAATATTTTTGAGCACCTCGGGATCAAAAATGTCGTTTGTTTCAATTGCAACTATAGCTGTTAAGTTCCCACCATATTTATTGCCAATATATTTGGCTATTTTAACTGCTTCATCAGTTTGGGGGAGATAGGAGACAAAATCTGAGTTTATTTTTATTTTTCTCATTGAATATGTGAGGAATAATGTCAGTGCGAAGGTCAAAGAAATTAAAAGCCATCTATGTTTTATTACAAAATTTGAGAATCTCTCCATTTTGCCCATTTTTTATTTTTTCATTATCCCATGAAATAAAATTTCAAGCAAATTATCGATGTCTTTTTCAGTCCACCTTGTGTTGCCTTGAAAAATCCATGATTCAAACCCTTTTAAAGTAATTAAAATCGCCTGGGTTGTCATCTCAACATCATTTATTTTAAAAGTTCTATTGTCGATGCCCTCCTTTAAAATTTGAGTTATTGCGTTTTTTTCTTCTTCATCATATTTACTCCTGAATTTTTCGATAAATTTGTAATTCTCGAGGTACTCATCTTTAAGGGCTCTATAAAAGTTTGCGAGTTGTTTAAGTGCTTTCATTCTTGTTACGATATAAGCACGAAGTTTCCCCTGCGGAGTATTTTCTTGGGATATCGCCTTTTGGAGTTTCTCGCGAAGCACGTTTGCCTCCCGCTCAATGACCGCTTGAAATACCTCCTCCTTGTTTTGGAAATAGTAATAAAGTGAGCTTTTTGCTTTATTTACCGCTTTTGCAATTTCTTCCATTGTCGTTTTTTTAAACCCAAACTTTGCAAAAATATCTCTCGCTATTTCGGCGATTTCTTCCCTTGCTTTTTCAATGTCTATCATTTTGAATCTTTGACTATTTTGTTCTTTTGTTCGAAAAAATATAAGAGAAAAAAATCAAAAAGTCAAGTCGAAAGTTTTTGCGAAGGATTAATCTTGAAGAGCAGGTGAAGGTTGAGTTTAAGTTTGCTCGTTAAACTAAGGGTGGAAAGGAAGGATTTAGGGTTCAACTGATTTCAAATTTTTAAAACAACTTTTCCAAACGCTTCTCTGTCCTCAAGTATTCTATGTGCCTCTCGGGCTTCTTCAAGTGGCAAAATTGTGTGGATTACAGGTTTTAATTTGCCGTTCTGAAAAAATTTTAGCACTTCCATCAATTCTGCCTTGCTTCCCATATAAATTCCTTCAATTGATAAATTTTTTCCGTAGACGAACCTAAGCTCGATTGGAACTTCGCTTCCGCTTGTTGCACCTAATGTTATCAATTTGCCCCCCTTTTTCAATGACTTCAGACCTTTCATAACTGTGTCAAATCCGACATGATCGAGAATGAGATCTATTCCCTCACCTTGTGTTTCAATTTTTAACCTTTCTTGAAAGTCCTCTTGTTTATAGTTTATCAAAATATCTGCGCCAAGTTCTTTTGCTCTTTCGAGCTTTGCGTCGCTTCCGGCTGTTGTGAAAACGATGGCATTAAAAAGTTTTGCAATTTGAATCGCTGCAATTCCGACACCACTTCCCGCCGCGTGGATTAAAACTTTCATCCCCGGTTTTATATTTCCACGTGTTACAAGGGCATGCCATGCGGTTAAAAACACAAGTGGAACAGAAGCGGCGGATTCAAAATCAAGGTTATGCGGGATTGGCAAAACATTTTGTGCGGGTAAAACAACATATTCAGCGTAGGTTCCATCTCTTTGAACCCCAAGTATATGATAAAGTTTACAAAAATTTTCCCTTCCGGATGCACATTCTTGGCAAACGCCACAACCAATTCCGGGAGAAATTAGGACTTTTTCTCCAACTTTTAAATGGTTGACCCCATCCCCAACCTCTACTATTATTCCAGCTCCATCGGCACCGAGGATATGTGGAAATGGGATTTTAAAAAGACCCTTTCTAACCCAAATGTCAAGATGGTTTAAGCTTGCTGCTTTAAGTTGAATTAGAACTTCTCCAGGCTTTGGTTTTGGTTCGGGTAGATTCATTAATTTAAGTTTATCGTTTCCGCCAAACTCGTTAATTGCGATTGCTCTCATTTTTGCTCCCAATTTTTAGTATGGATTTATGAAAAAGACAAGTAAGGTCACGGCGACGAACGCATATTTGATGTAATCAACCCAATGCTGTTTTCTTTGCTTCGTTATATGTAAAAAGTAGGAAATGAAAAATGTGGTCGTTGCTAAAACAATAAAGAGTCCAAAGACAAAATGATAACTTAACATATTTCCCCAAACCGCCGAAAATGATAGGTTTGGATTTATTGGGCTTCCATAAACGATCATTAGATGAAAAACATAGGCAAAAAGCGATTCCATCCCCA
>JBKBWH010000209.1:0-3497 GCA_046289115.1 Candidatus Kryptonium sp. | reverse complement strand
CTGGGATGATCCCTGGCTCGACAACTGTAACAATTCAAAGTGGAACTAAAGTTAAAACTTATACTTATGTGAGCAAAGATGGTGGTGTTGGAGATGCTAATTTCCATACCTTGAAAAATTTAATTGATGAGATCAACAACGATTTTGCGGGCTCGTTGACGGCTTCGATTGATTCACAAGGTAGAATTGTCTTGACCTCAATTGTTAATCAAGATGTTTCGGTATCAAGCAACAATCGTAATTTTGAAACCGCTCTTTCGGGATTGAACGGAAATTATGCAGCAGGCTCAAGTAAAGGTTCCGATAAATTTTCCCGTGTTGCGCGAGCTGATGATCTTTTGATCAATTTAAGAGATGCACAAGGGAATGACCTTGGGCTTGTGGCTGGAGATGTGATCACAATTGATGGAAAGGTTGGGGGTAAGGCAATCTCAACAGTTAATTTTACAGTGAGCTCTACATCAAGTTATAAGGATTTTGCCGATGCTGTTAAAAATGCTTTTAGGATAAATAATTTGAAGGGAGTTGAGATTGACAAGAATACTGGGGCGCTTGTTGTGAACGCGGATGGTGGCAAAGCCAATGAAATAACCGAACTTAACATTTCTTCAACTGGCAGAGATAAATTTAACTCAATTTTTGAAAACAAACCCGGAAACTGGCTCGAGGTTCAGAAAGCCGAAGATGTTGAGGCATCCACTACCGTGACTGTTTATGATTCGCTTGGGAACAGACATAATATAACCTTAAGATTTGTAAAGGATGCAACCACACCGAATCAATGGATGTGGACAGCACAGGTTGGCGGGAATGAAGTTATAGTTGCAGGTGGAAGTGGGAAAATTGTGTTTAATTCCGATGGTTCGATAAGAAGTTTCTTTTTTGATGATGGAAGTTCAACTTTGAGAATTGATCCAGGGGACAATTCTGCCAATATACTTGATATAGTGATTGATCCCGGAAAGATTGGAGAGTTCGCTGGGATAACTCAGATGGAGGGGACCTCAAGTTTGATTGCGGATCAAGATGGATATGGGCTTGGATTTTTAAATACAATTTCCGTAAATGAAGATGGAAAAATCCTTGGTGTGTTTTCAAATGGAACTGTCCGTGTTCTTGCTCAAATTCTTGTGGCGACATTTAATAATCCGACTGGATTGTTGAGGGTTGGTGATAACATGTTTGATATCTCCGCAAATTCTGGTGCCCCAATAATTGATGAACCTGGTTCAGCGATTCAATCTAAAATAATGTCTGGGGTTCTTGAACAATCGAATGTTGATCTTGCGGAGGAATTTACACGTATGATAATCGCACAGCGTGGTTTTCAGGCAAATGCGCGGGTAATAACAGCAAGCGATGAATTTTTGCAAGAGATTACTAACTTAAAGCGTTAATTTAAAATTCCCCGCCCTCTGTGGCGGGGGTTGTAAATTTTTAAATTAAATAAGGTTCATAAAGTGATCAAAGTGACAAGATTAAATGGTCAAGAAATCGTTGTGAATGCGGAATTGATCGAGTATCTTGAGGCTTCGCCGGATACGATCGTAGCTTTAACGACAGGGAAAAAAATTATGGTTAAGGAAAGCGTTGATGAAGTTGTTGAGAGGATAATTGAATATCGGAAGAGATGTTTGTCGGGCTCATCTATTCCGCCAGTTCATAAGTCTGAAGATGAAGTTTAATCTACTTTTTTAACTTTGTAGAGAACTGCGGGTGGATTTTCTGAAACCGCAACAGGTTCAAGAAATGGGGGTGGGGAGTTATAATTGAAAAGGGCTTCAAAATTTCTGCGGAGATAATACTCAATCCAACTATAGTAAAGGTATGATGCATTTAGATTTTTAAGCTCGTTATAAAGTTGTTCATAATTGTTAACAAGCGGGAAAGGTTTAAACTCCATATCCAGATAATAAGCAATATTTGGTTTTCTTGCTACGATAATTTTCCCTTTTTCTGAATCGCCAAATTTTGACTTGAATTGCTCTTTTATGTGCAGAATATCGAAGGGTTGATTTTGAATATCTTTTTCCAGCATTTGTGAGATTTTGGGAAGCGAGATGAGATTGAAAATCACAAAGATAATGATCCATCCAAATTTTTTGCCTTCCACTGCCTTCAAGTTGATGGTATAGTAAGAAATTGATAGATAAGTAGGCAAAAGGTACATTGAAAATCTCTCGCTGTAGAATACAAAGACAAGCACGAGAAAGAAAGTTAAACTTTGGGCAAGATATGCAATCTTTACATTATCAAATCCTCGTCTTACAAGCAAGACCAAACCGATAACAAATAAAATTGCAAATTGCCATCCACAAAGTTGGGTAAGATCGCGCCAAAAGTGATCGATAAGATTTAAAATTGTTTTCTCAATGAAAAGCCCTGGATCGCGCAGAAAAACATCAATAAAAGATTTGTATTCCTTTGACGCCTCGAACCAAAAGTTGTCCCAAGGTATTTTTCCTTTTGCATACATTTCGTAGGCAATGTTAAGGTAGTTGCGATTATAGAAAAACTCTCCGCGTTTTATGTAAGAATAAATTGACCATGGCACAAGAAATAAGAAGTATCCAGAGACAGCAAGCGTGGATTTTAAAATTCCATTTTTTAAGTTTCTGCTATTTAAAATCAAGATCATCAATGGCAAGCCAATGATAAGGGAAATCCCGTTATATCTTGTCAAATACGCATAACCCCCAGCTAAACCCGAAAGAAAAAGCAATGTGCTTTTGTTTTTTAAAGTTCCTATGATTGCAGAAAGCACAGCGAATGAAACAAGGAAATTGAAAAACATATCTGTTCCACAAACATAGGAATACCTCAAAAAAGTCGGATTTAGAATCAAAGTTAAGGAAGTTAGAAAAGCAATTTTTTCATCGAAAACTTTTTTCAATATTTTAAAACTCATCAAGATAACAAGGGCGGAGGAGATTGCCGAGGTGATTAAACCAGCCTTGAATAAATTCCCGGTGACTAATGAAAGAATTGCGACCACTGCTGGATATCCAGGACCGCGAAATTCCCCAACATTTACGATACCCTTTAAAATATTTTTTGCCTCAATCGCATAGTCCCAGAAAAAATCCGTTTCTATGTCATAATTTCCAACTTTTCTGTAGCCAAGTGAAAAACTTAGCACAGCGATAAGATAAACGAACGAAACTATAAGTATAATTTTATCGAAATCAAGTTTTCGAAACTTTGTTTCCCTTTTTAACTTTTTCATCGAAAGGGCATCCTTGTTTTTCAGTTTTAAATTAATTTAAATTAAAGCAAGCAAAACTTCAAAGCGTGCAAAAACAAAAGCACAAACGAAATGCTTAAAAAACTTCTATTAGCCTTGTTCTTACCAACACTTACCTTTACCCAGATAAACTTTCTTCAAAATTACATGAAATATGTCACAACGGATAGCACCGTCAGATTCTATGCAGGAGCGTGTGCGGTTGAGTTTAAGTTCATCCGAGCCGATATCGTAAAGGTTACCTTTTTTGAAG
>JBKBWH010000208.1:0-3502 GCA_046289115.1 Candidatus Kryptonium sp. | reverse complement strand
ACCTTTAGCCAGTCGCTTTTTAAAAATGTATCATAAACTTTTATCATCAACTCCTCTGCCTCCTTTTCTGCATCGCCGGTGAAAAGAAATGATTTATCACGGTATTGGATTTTTATTACGACCGATGAATTATTCACATTGTGCCCAGCTCCGTATTTATCTTCTTTATCGAAATTTTTGATAAATAGATCGTTCGGGTGCAGAACATAAATTCTTGCTTGATCCGTTATTTCAATTTTATTTCCTGCTCTCGCAGTTATGTGTTTTATTCCTTTGTTTTGGATAAGCTCAAGATATTTTTTGTAGATTGATGAGTTATAATTCATGCCGTTGTCAATCACAGTCCCGACATCAAATTTTTCAAGTATATATGGGATCCCGCCGATGTGATCGTTATGTGGATGTGTGACCAGTATTGCGTCAATTTTTTTAACGCCCTTTTTCTTTAAAAATGGTTCAATTATCCTTTGTCCCGGATCAAAATTAAATGTTTTATTCCCTCCATCAATTAAAAGATTTTTTCCATCTGGAAATTGGACAAAAATAGCGTCGCCTTGACCAACATCTAAAACCGTGATTTCAAGGTTTGAATCTTCGGGTGTAGATTTATTTGTTAAGGTTGAAACGACGCCGTTTGGGGCAAAGTAAATGTAAATGTTTGCTATGATTAGGAGTGCGAAAATTATTCTTTTCATGTTGTTTTGAAATTTTATTGTTGATAACAGAATAAAAAGGCAAATAAGCAAAGTAAGATAAATTGCAAATGTTTTATCTGCTTCAATATATGCAAATGGAAATTGCGCAAAAAATTTAGCAAGGGTAAGGGTTATCTTCAAAATCAACCAAAGACTATTTGCGAATATCTGGGCGATGAAATTTGATAAAGGGTAAAATAAAAGCACCGTAAAACCGAGCGGTACAGCAAGACCAACAAGGGGGACGATGAATACATTTGCAAGGACTGAGATAAGAGAAATTTTGTTAAAATATGAAATTGTGAAAGGCAATGTTAAAATTTGTGCGCTCATTGAGACCACAAGCAATGTCGCAATTGGAAGAATGTATTTTTGGGTGATGAATGGAAAAAGTTTTGAAAGGAATTTGAAAATTTTGGGATAAAAATAAACAATTGAAGCAACCGCTGAAAAGGAAAGCTGAAATCCTGGGTGAAAAATTTGCTTTGAATCAAAAAATAAAATTACAATCGCTGAAAAACCAAGAAGGTTGAAAATGTCAACTCTTCTTTCAATTGCCATTCCAACCAGAACGATTGAAGCCATCAAAGTTGCCCTTACAACCGATGGTGGCAAGCCAACGATGAAAGCGTAAAAAATTAGACCGAATATGGTCAAAAGAACTCTGAATGTAAGGCTAACCCTTATAAAGCTCGTTAAAACGAAAAACATAGATGTTATTATGCCGACATGTAACCCTGAGACGGCAAGGATATGATATGTTCCAGTGTTGATGAAGTATTGTTGAACCTCTTTCGGGATTTCGCCTCTGTAGCCAAGGACCAAACCTTTAACAAATGATGCTTCTTCAGAAGGTAAAAGCCTGTCAAAAATTTGTAAGCCAAAACTTCTAACTGTAAATGTGATTCTTTTGAAAAATTCAATGGGATTGAAAATATCAAAGTTAAATTTTTGTACGATTTTAACATGGCTGAGCGTATAGGAAAGCAAAACCGCATCAATGTTGTTTATCTTTAGGTATTTTGCAAAATCAAATTCTTCAGGATTTCTTGATTTTATCGGCTCTTTTAAAATCCCTATGATTTGTATCTTGTCTCCGTATCCAATTTTGGGTAAGCTATCAAATGGTGATTTTCCCTTTCTTATTGAAACGAACACATCACCAGAAACATTGAACTCAACGCCTTGTTTGTAAACTTTACTTGTGGAGATAACTAAATTTGTTCTATCATTTTTAACCTCAGGAGGTGAAATGAGCTTGCCTTGAATTTTCACAATTGCTGTGTCATTTGCGAAATTAACAATTGAATTTTGAGTTTGAAATTTAGTGTCGGATAGATATTTTAATGCGCCAACAATTAGGATGAGCAAGTAAAGTGAAAGGGGGTTCAGGGATTTAATTTTTAAAAATGCAATGGTAAAATGAAGGGTAAGCAAAAGCAAGAATAGTAGAGCGAGAATTTTAATCTTAAAGTCAAGAAAGTATTGAACCGAAATCCCAAGAGTGAGAGCAAGCGAAAATTTTAAAGCTGGTCTATTCCTCACACAGTTATTGAAATTCCTGTGTTGAAGATTTTATCGGCTGGTTTTGCAGGTATAAATTTTCCCGTTGGTTTTCCGTTGTCTCCAATTTCTGGCACTATTCTTGGTTTGTTATCATAGTTAAGGTTGAAGTTTAGATTTATAGCGAGTCGAGTTGTGACTTTTAGACTTAGGTATGTCTGCGAATTTATGCGATAATTTTTTAACTCTTGGAAATCGATAAAAAAGTTTGAGTTGTTGCCGATCTTTACATTTTTGTTTAGGAACATTTCAAATTCAGGTTTTAAAATGGCAAAGAAAATTTCATCATCCGCGCTTCCCTTGACGACTAAATTATCTTTTGAGTAATCAATCCCAAGTCCAATACTTAGTTTGAGTGTATCAACCTTATGAAAAAAATTATAGCCTGCACCAAGTTGTGCATTTCTTCTTGACCAATATCCGCGAAATTTGTTTCCTGACAAGCCCCCTGAAACGAAAAGATAACCCTTTCTTTTATCGGATGTGAACCAGTCGAGGCGTGTTGAGAGCGCCCAATTGTTTGTTGTTTCAATTCTTGGACCGTTTCCGTAACGCGATGTTCCATAAGCCAAATTAGATTTAGCGTAGCAGGTAAATCTTTCAAACGGCTTTTTAACATTTGTATCAAATGTTAAAATTCTCGTATCCGAGTTTCCAGCTGTAAGCGTAAATCCAAATGTGGTTTGAAGTTGAAGAGGTTGGGATTTCGGTTTAACGATAGGTTCGGGTTCATCTTTTGAAAAAAGCGTTGTTGTAAAAAGAAAAATAAAAAATAAAAATTTAGTTCGCATTTCATCACCTCTTTGATTTTTAAATTTCGCAAGTTCACTAATTTTCAAAAATTTTTCAACGCCCTTCTAACTTCTGCTTCGCTCATCCCAAGATAGTGACCTATTTCGTGAAGCACAACCTCTTTTATCTTTTTCCGCAATTCGTCTTCCGTCTTGCAAGTTCTTTCAATATTTGCTTTAAAGATGAAAATTCTATCGGGGGTTGTGGGATACATGCCGTAGCTTGTCCCTCTTTTTGAAAGAGGTATACCGGTATAAAGTCCGAGAAGATTATGTTTGCTCGTTTTAGCTCTTTTTAACTCTTCATCATCGGGGTAATCTTGTACGATGAATACAACATTGTCAAGTTTTTGCTTTATCTCGTCTGGGAGATTTTCGATTGTCTCTTCAATTATTTTTTCAAATTCCTTAAGAGTCATAGTTTAAATATCCTTGGCAGATAAGTTTTGCACT
>JBKBWH010000207.1:0-3505 GCA_046289115.1 Candidatus Kryptonium sp. | reverse complement strand
GTTCAATCAGCGATAAGGATAGGTCATCTTGGGATTGATAGAAAAAATAAAGATTATGTGAAAGTTTACACTCTTAACACATTGCTCGGTGGTTATTTCAACTCAAGGATAAATATGAATTTGAGGGAAACACATGGGTATACTTATGGGGCTTCCAGTTTATTTGATGCAAGATTATATCCTGGTCCATTTGTCGTTTCGGCGGATGTAAGAAATGAGGTTACAGATTCAGCAATTGCCGAGGTGTTAAAAGAATTGAAGAAGATAATTGATGAGCCCGTCCCCGAGGACGAGTTGAAAATGGCGAAAGACTACATTGTTGGCTCTTTCCCATTACAAATTGAAACCCCGGCTCAAGTTGCTTCAAGGATTATGACGATTGAAATCTATAGCTTGCCGAAAGATTTTTATGATAAGTTTAGAGAGGAGGTTAAAAAGATAACGCCAAAAGATATTCAAGAGACAGCAAGGAAATATCTGCGTCCGGATAAACTTTTGATTGTGGTTTCTGGAAATTCAAAACAAATAAAACCAGTTCTTGAAAAGTTTGGTCCGGTTGTTGTTTACGACGCTGATGGAAATAAATTAAGTGAGTGAAACAGATTTTGAGCTTGCGCGGTCAAAGTTAAATTGACAATTTTAAAACTTAATTCTTTTGTGAAAGTGAATAAAGAAAAAAGCGATGTTGAGCTCGTTCAAGAGCTAAACGAGGCATATAAAAAAATTAGAAATGAGATATCAAAGGTAATCGTAGGTCAGGACAAGATAATTGAAGAATTGTTAATTGCTTTATTTGCTCGTGGACATTGTCTTCTTGTTGGTGTTCCGGGGCTTGCTAAGACATTGTTGATAAAAACGCTTGCACAAGTCCTTGATTTGAAATTTAGCAGAATTCAATTCACCCCTGACCTTATGCCAAGCGACATAACTGGGACGGAAATAATTGAGGAAAACATAAGCACTGGTGAGAAATTTTTTAAATTCGTCAAAGGTCCGATCTTTGCAAATATAATTCTTGCTGACGAGATAAACCGAACGCCCCCCAAGACGCAATCCGCTCTTCTTGAAGCGATGCAGGAATATCGGGTGACGGCTGGTGGACAAACTTATGAACTTGAACAACCCTTTTTCGTCCTTGCGACGCAAAATCCAATTGAGATGGAAGGAACATATCCACTGCCTGAGGCACAGCTTGATAGATTTATGTTCAACATTTGGATAGATTATCCAAGCTTTGATGAAGAGGTTGAAATTGTGCGTAAAACTACAAGTTTATATGAGCCCAATGTTGAGAAGGTTTTGAAGAGGGATGAAATTCTTAAGCTTCAAGAAATTGTTAGAAAGGTTCCAGTTGCCGATAATGTGATTGAATATGCGGTTAACCTTGTAACCTTGACCAGACCTGGTTTAAATGGGGCTCCTGATTTCATCAAGCGTTGGGTAAGTTGGGGTGCGGGTCCACGGGCTTCACAATATCTAATACTTGGAGCGAAGGCACGAGCTGTGCTTGATGGCAGATTTACTCCAACAATTGATGATGTTAGAGCCGTAGCGTTACCAGTTTTGAGACATCGCCTTGTTACAAACTTTAATGCTGAAGCCGATGGTGTTTCAAGCGTTGAAATAATAGAAAATCTTTTAAAAATAATTTAGGGGTAAAGCCATGTCAGAAAATTTTCAATCGCCTCAAGAAGCAAGTTTCGTTGAAGAAGTTAAACCAATGCCTTTTATTGACAAATTAACGGGCGTGTTTACAGCACCTGCTGAAGTTTTTGAAAATCTTGTCAAGTCAAAACCAAAAACAATTGATTGGCTTGCTCCAATTGTTATATTAATTGTGCTTGCTATCTTGTCGAATTTTTTGAAGTTTAGCAATGAGCAGATAAAAGATTCGTTGATCGCTTTCCAAGAGCAAAGAATAGATAAACTCGTTGAAGAGGGTAAAATGACCGAGGAACAAGCTGAAATTGCAAAAGAAAGGATGAGTTCATTTAGCGGGGCACAGCAAATTTTTAGCGTGATCGGGGTTTTGATCGGTATCCCAATTATATTTTTAATTGTGACGCTTGTTTATTTTTTACTTGGGAAATTATTTTTAAGGGGTAATGTCGATTTCATGACCATTTTTTCAATTTATTCGTTATCAAGTTTAATAGCTTCCGTTGGGGTTATTGTTTCAACAATTCTTGCTTTCGTGACGGGTTCGTTTTTTGCGAGTGCAAGCCCTGCAATTTTTATGGAGGTTTCAAGTGACAAGTTATATATTCTTGCATCAAAGATTGAGGTCTTTACACTTTGGCAACTTGCTGTTTTCGCTGTTGGGATGGCAAAGGCTTTCAATAAAGAATACAGTTCATCTTTTGCGATTGTATTTGGGGCGTGGGCTGTATGGGTTGTGTTAAGTTTATTCATTCCGTTTTTAGGTGGCTAATTTAATATTTGAGAGATATCCGATGTTGAAATTTTTATTTTTGTTTATCTTGTTGGTGAACATAAGCAATGGTGGTCCCAGCGATTCGTCAACTGTCATTGTTAAGAAAAATCAAATAAATAAGTTAAGGCTTGGTATAGTTATAGCTGGGACCGCTGGGTTTGGGGTTTTAACTTATAATTATTTTAATCAGGTCTGGTGGAAACCAACTAAGGTTAAGAAGTTTATTTGGCGCGATGACTGGAACGATATTTTAAAAGCTGATAAAGCTGGGCATCTTTATGCTTCCTATGTTCTTTCGGATGTATATAAAAGTATCTTTAAGTGGGTTGGCTTCAGCGGGAAAACTGCATCTTTTCTTGGGGCTGGGATAAGCACAGTTTATGAGGTTGGAGTTGTTGAGCTTACAGATGGATTCACAACTCAGTGGGGTTTCAGCCCGACCGATGTGGTCTTTGATTTAGTCGGAGCTTTTTTCCCTGTAGCACAGGAGTATTTCCCATGGCTTCAGGCGATAACTTTTAAATTTAGCTATACTCCATCCGGTTATACTTGGCTTGATTATTTTCGTGTTGGAAGTTTGAAAGACGCGCTTTATAAAAAGCAGTTTCATACTGACTACAATGGCATGACATTTTGGATGAGCTTTGAATTCCAAAAATTACTTCCAGAGAAGGTTGATAAATTTATCCCAGATTTTTTAAATCTTGCGATTGGGTATGCTGTGAGAAATATAAATTATCGTGCTGGGGGTTATACGGAGTTTTACATCGCAATTGATTACAATCTTTTGAAGGTTGACACAAAAATTGATATCTTGAATCGTATCATTCATACTTTAAATTACATTCATTTTCCAGCGCCAACCTTGAGAATTAAACCTGGATTAAAATTCTACTATCTCTATTTTTGACCAAACAATTTTAACTTCAACTATGCAAAAGCACTTTATTTTTATTTCGATGAGTCTCCTTGCTTCCTGCTCAAGCAATAGAACACCAGATATTTTTGAAACCAGCGGGACTGTCGAATCGAGGGAAATAATAGTAAGTTCGGAAGTTGCTGGGAAAGTTG
>JBKBWH010000206.1:0-3518 GCA_046289115.1 Candidatus Kryptonium sp. | reverse complement strand
GGTGCACTCCATACAGAGAGTACACGGATTATCTCTCATATCTTTTACAACTGGCAAACCACCTAAAGGTCCATCTTTTAAACTTGTGAAAGTTATCGAATTATAGCCAAGTTGACGGCAAACATCCGCACAAATTCCACAACTAACACACTTCGATTCAAAATCATCAACAGCACCTGGGGGGTATATATTCACCGAACCTTCAAATAAATCAGAAAGAGGGTCAGGGAATTGGTATCCCCTTTTTTTATCCCCGACCCTCAAGCTAATCCAAAGACCGGAAATCGAAAAAATTCCAAGGGACGCAAAAAATATTTTCAGAAAATTTCGTCTATCCATAGAGTTCAAGTTTTAACGGGTTTATCTGGCAGTGCTTGCTTCACACGCAAAGTTCCTTTGTAAAGCTTCACCGCAAACATCTTGTAATCCGGTTGGAAACTAAACGGGTCGAACCTATCAGGCATTATCATATTAATAAGTTTTCTCTCATCAAACCATGGGATGAAGACGAAATCCTTTCTCGGTCCTCCCGTCGCTTTGGTTATATCAAGAACCTTCGCTTTCAATTCAATTTTACCACGTGGTGTTTCCACAATAACCGGATCACCATCATTGATTTTAAGCTCCTTCGCAAGCTCAGAATTTATCTCAACATAAGCCCCTGGAACAGCCCTTACAAGCTCGGGAACCCTACCTGTCATAGTGCCCGTATGCCAATGTTCAAGAACTCTTCCCGTGCTCGCTCCATATTTATATTCGCTTGTGTCATAAATAACTAACTCAGTCCCATCAGGTTTCTTATACGCACATCTCAAATTAGGAAACTCACCTGGGCTAAGAGCTATCAACTTCAACGCCGTTAACTCTTTATCGGGATCACCAATTACACTGACGCTGTACTTAGCAATTTCATCGTAAGGAGCAGCTGAGTTAACTTCAACTTTCTTCGGATTGAATTTTCTCTCAATAACTTCCACTGTTTTGTACTTGACAAAGTTCTTACCATCCCACTTGCAAGCCCACCACGGGTTCGCCCAGGCTATAGCACGTCCATCAATCACAAAAATTTTCTTAGTTGGATCCAAGGGATCATCAACCATACCATGTATAAATACATTCGAGTGATAGAAACTAACATACCAACCATCAGGCACATTATTAGCCCGATGATATTCATGATCTGCTTTTTCTTCCTCAATATTTTTCTCAATCCATCTCTTATAAACAGGGTTAAACCTCTCGAGATTGCTCAGATAAGCCTTAGTTCTAATATCAACTATAGGGTCATATGGATAAGCATATTGAATTCTGGCTTCATATTTCAAATATCTTCGTTTTACTTCCTCATCAGAGTGAAATGCCTCAGGCATAGGAATTCTATAACCCCAGTTTCTATTTACCAACAACTCTTTATGCATCCCGGTGAACTCGTATCCAGTTCCCTTCGAAAGTTCCCTTAACTCATCCCATATATTCCCCGTAAATTTTCTAATCCACTGAGGTTCTTTCGCTTCAACTACAGTTCTCTTCAACCATTCCTTCTCGGTATAATCAACGGGCCAGAACTGAGAGATATATCCTTTAGGTATAATACCTTTCTCCTCCAATCTTCTCATTATCATAGCAAATATAACTGAATCAGGTAATGCCCCTCCTTTTGATCTAACAAGCTGTTTAACTAATTGATACCTTCTTTCAAGATTTCCGAAAACAAATTCCTTTTCATACCAACTTGAAGCGGGCAAAACAATATCTGATACTAAAGTGGATGAGGTTGGGAATGCTTCAAGTGTCACAGTAATGGGCCAAGGTTCTCCTTTGTTTGCTCCACCGCATGCTAACCTATACGGATACGCATATGGCAAGCTCTGCGCCGGATTTACAGTTGAAATAAACATAACTTTAATCTGACCAGATCCATACCTTCTGAACATCTCAACAGTGTGAGGACCTGGAATTGGATGGATTGAGATCTTCTTCGCTTCCTCTTCAATTTGTTCATCGGGATAGCCCTTCTTTTTCAAATAATCTCTAAGACGATTTTTCCAAATACCTTCAATCGCGCTTCTATGCAATGGGTTCGCTACCAACCTTCCATATGGAAGTGCATGGCAAAGAGCCCCAGGAGCCCTTATCCCACCACATGCATTCGGCTGACCTGTAAAGCTAAATGAGTGTCTTCCAGGTTTACAAACTTTACCAGTTATCAAATGAAGCATATGTAAAGATGCATTTACCCAACTACCTTGCAATTTCTGATTAACTCCCATCGTCCAGCAGGTAACAACATATCCTTCGGCAAACCACTTAGCTGCTGTTCTAATTGCCTCAGGTCCGCTTATCTTTTTCCATGTCTTGCTCGCCCTATCATATATTAATGGGCTTTCACCTTCAAATATTGCATCAGCGACCTTCTCAGGCTTATAATCTTCAAGAAATCTCAAAAATATAGCAAACCCCTTCCATAAGTCCTTCTCAATTTCAGCTTCAGAATTATACTTTTTCTTTGGGTCAGGATAAACCGATCGTGGAGTATTGGTATACGATAGATCCCATGCTGTTCCCCTTGCACCGCCATATTCTGTTTTTATCCAAATTTTCTTAACATCATCATGTATTCCAAAGCTGACATGCCTGTAAATAAATTTTCTATCCAAATATTTCCAATTTGCGCTCACCTCACCTTTTTCAAGATCATATTTTGCATTGTCAAGCTCAAAAGCTATCACATAAGCCATGCTATTAATCAAAGCAATATCCCTACCGCTAGAAATGGGCAACCAAATATCCCCTATCACCCCTGATCTTGTTTTTCTGGGATCAGCAATTATTACTTTAACTTTGTCCGGGTTTTTACTTTTTACAGCGGCTATTCTATTAAATATAATTGGATGGGCTTCTGCGACATTACCTCCTATTATGAAAAATGTATCTGCATGCTTCTTATAATCTGGATCTGGTACATCAATATCATCAAGGCTTCCGTAAGGTTCATCTTTTCCAAAAGCATAAAGATAACCCACAACTGCGCTTGCCATACACGTTCTTGGTTGACCCTCAATCGAGTTATTCGCAAGCATCCCCCCGCCTTTTAATACTTTATTCATTATATGGGTTTCTTCTGTACCAAGTTGACCACTTCCATAATATGCAACGCTGAACTTCCCATGCTCTTTAACTGCTTTTTCAACAGCGTTCGCCACAAATTCAATTGCGTCTTCCCAAGAAATCTCGACAAAATTCTCTTTCAAATCAATCTCAGAAGGCTTTAAACCATCTGGGTCCTTGGTTGTTTTGCCTTCCAACACTCTCGGAGAATTCAAAAGATCCGGTTTACCAGTTTTAGGATTAAGCCATTCTTTTCTAATTAAAGGATTTGCTGGTCTGCCTGGATATTCAAGCGCCTTATGTAGATAAAATGCCTTGGTACATAAAACCCCACGATTAACGCTACTATTTTTATCACCCTTTATTGCAAGAACCTTAAGTATATTCCCCTTCTCATCAACTTCACATTC